>NZ_JAFBKA010000025.1:0-83462 GCF_022760795.1 Pseudomonas sp. BP01 | reverse complement strand
CCCACAGGCACACCACAGCTTTCGAGAGTTGTGGGGAACCTGTGGGAGCTGGCTTGCCGGCGATAGGGCCGAACAAGCACTAGAGATCCCCGATAAAACCCCTCTGCTTCAACTCCCGCATCGCCCCTTCCATCGTCCGCATCCCCTGCGCCGCCCCGCCCTGCATCACCGAACACAACTGCGCCATTCGCCCCTCCCGAACCAG
The DNA here is from genome assembly GCF_022760795.1 of Pseudomonas sp. BP01. Classification (NCBI taxonomy): domain Bacteria; kingdom Pseudomonadati; phylum Pseudomonadota; class Gammaproteobacteria; order Pseudomonadales; family Pseudomonadaceae; genus Pseudomonas; species Pseudomonas sp. BP01. The sequence continues at coordinate 83,257 of NZ_JAFBKA010000025.1, read as the reverse complement.
GTTGCGCACCGCCGGCGTCATCACCAGCACTTCCCGCGCCGCCACCCGCCCACCGCCCACACGCCTGAGCAGCGTCTGCACCACCACAAGGCGCAACGACTCGGCCAACATCGCCCGCACCAAGGGCTTTTCCTCGGCAGCAAACACCTCCACCAGCCGGTCAATGCTGCTGGCCGCCGAACGCGTATGCACGGTCGCCAGCACCAGGTGCCCGGTCTCGGCTGCGCGCAAGGCCAGGCGAACGGATTCCAGGTCACGCAGCTCACCGATCATGATCACATCCGGGTCCTGACGTAGTGCACTGCGCAGCCCCTGGGCGAAGCCACCGCTATGGCGACCAATCTCACGCTGGTTGATCAGGCTACGCTGGCTCCTGTGGATAACTTCGACCGGGTCTTCGAGAGTGATGATATGCAGCGCCCGTTCGCGGTTCAGCTGGTCGATCAACGTCGCCAGGGTGCTGGACTTGCCACTGCCGGTAGGCCCACCTACCAGGATCAGGCCATCAGTGCATTGCGCAACAGCTTGATACACATCCCCCAGGTCGAGCTCATCCAGCGTGGCGATCCGCCCCGGGATCAGCCTGAAGGTAACCCCAGGGCCGTTCAGTTGGCGAAACAGGTTCAGCCGAAAGCGGCCAAGCGCCGGCAACTCAAGCGCCAAGTCCAGCTCATCGCCCTCGGCCCACTGCCGCCTTTGGTGTTCAGCCAGCCAGGGCGCCATGCCCTCGGCCAGGTCTGCCGGGACCAGCGCCGGGAAATTCATGCGCTGCAAGTCACCCTCCAGGCGCAGCATCGGGATCTGGCCCGCCGCCAGGTGCAGGTCCGAAGCCCCCGCATTCACGGCCCGGGCCAACAGGTCGGTCACATCCATGAGACTCCCCAAAGGCCTTCAAGTAGGTAGAATGCCGCAGACCCTACAGCCGCCGGCATCCGTCCATGTCCACCCTAGCAGACAACCTTTCCGCTATTTCCGCCCGTATCGCCAGCGCTGCGCAGGCTGCCGGGCGCGATCCGGCCAGCGTCCAGTTGCTGGCTGTGAGCAAGACCAAGCCCGCCAGCGCCATTCGCGAGATCCACGCCGCTGGCGTGCGCGATGTCGGGGAAAACTACCTACAGGAAGCGCTGACAAAGCAGCAGGCGCTAAGCGACCTGCCCTTGATCTGGCACTTCATCGGCCCCATTCAGTCGAACAAGACCAAAGCCATCGCCGAGCATTTCGACTGGGTGCATTCCGTGGACCGCCTGAAAATTGCCCAACGCCTGTCCGAGCAGCGCCCTGCCGGCCTGGCGCCACTGAACCTCTGCCTGCAAGTGAACGTGAGCGGCGAAGACAGCAAGTCTGGCTGCGCCCCCGCTGACCTTCCGGCCTTGGCCAAGGCAGTGGCCGGGCTGCCCAACCTGCGCTTGCGCGGGTTGATGGCAATTCCCGAGCCCACCGACGACCGCGCAGCCCAGGAGGCTGCCTTCGCCCGCTTGCGCCAGTTGCAGGAAAGCCTGGGCCTTGGCCTGGACACCCTGTCCATGGGCATGAGCCACGACCTGGAAGCGGCTATTGCACAAGGTGCGACCTGGGTACGCATCGGCACCGCCCTTTTCGGTGCTCGCGACTACGGCCAAAACTGACTCCATGCTTTACTCACTCTTCCCCACAAGGACCTGACATGAGCAAGACACGTATTGCCTTTATCGGCGCCGGCAACATGGCCGCCAGCCTGATCGGTGGTTTGCGTGCCCAGGGCCTGGACGCCTCGCAGATCCGCGCCAGCGACCCGGGCGCCGAGACCCGCACCCGCATCCAGGCCGAGCACGGCATCGAAACGTTCGAGAACAACGCCCAGGCCATCGACGGCGCCGACGTCATCGTGCTGGCGGTCAAGCCGCAGGTCATGAAAGCCGTGTGCCAGATGCTGCAACCCAACCTGCAGGATGGCCAGCTGATCGTTTCCATCGCCGCCGGCATCACCTGTGCCAGCCTGCAAAGCTGGGTGGGCACTCGCCCGGTGGTGCGCTGCATGCCCAATACCCCTGCGCTGCTGCGCCAGGGCGTAAGCGGCCTGTACGCCACTGCTGAAGTGTCAGACGAGCAGCGCCAGCAGGCCGAACAACTACTATCGGCCGTCGGCACCGCCCTGTGGCTGGAGCAGGAACAACAACTGGACGCAGTGACCGCTGTATCCGGCAGCGGCCCTGCGTACTTCTTCCTGCTGATCGAGGCCATGACCGCCGCAGGCGAAAAACTCGGCCTGCCACGTGAAACCGCTTCCCAGCTGACCTTGCAGACCGCCCTGGGTGCTGCCCGTATGGCGGTTGCCAGCGATGTCGATGCCGCCGAGCTGCGCCGCCGCGTCACTTCGCCCGCCGGCACCACCGAAGCTGCGATCAAGTCGTTCCAGGCCAGCGGCTTCGAAGCCATCGTCGAGCAGGCGCTGCAGGCTGCGGCCACGCGCTCCGCCGAGCTGGCCGAACAACTGGGCAAATAAGGAGCTTTAGATGAATGCACTGTCCGGCGCTGCGATCTTCGTGGTGCAAACCCTGGTCAGCCTCTACCTGGTGATCGTCCTGCTGCGTTTTGTCCTGCAACTGGTCAAAGCCAACTTCTATAACCCGCTGTGCCAGTTCGCGGTGCGCGCCACGCAGCCGCTGCTCAAGCCGATCCGCCGGATCATCCCCAGCATCGGCGGGCTGGATACCTCGTCGCTGTTGCTGGCGGTCATCATCCAGGCCCTGCTGATGGGCTTCGTGCTGATGGTCACCTACGGCACCTTCGGTGATGTCCTGCACCTGCTGATGTGGGCGATCATTGGTATCACTTCGCTGTTCCTGAAGATCTTCTGGGTGGCGATGATCGTCATGGTGATCGTCTCGTGGGTCGCCCCCAACAGCCACAACCCGGCAGCCGAACTGGCCTACCAGATCAGCGAGCCGGTGCTCGCACCGTTCCGCCGCATCGTGCCCAACCTGGGCGGCATGGACATCTCGCCGATCTTCGCCTTCCTGGCGATCCAGGTGCTCCAGTCGTTCGTCATGCCCCCGCTGGCCGCCTACGCGGGCATGCCACAAGAACTGTGGCGCATGATCTGACTCTGGTTGCTTCCAGCGGCAAGCCTTTGCTTGCCGCTGGGGGTAGCGCTCTTTAGACTTACGCCTCCGTCAAGCGTGAGCAGGGTCGATGTCCACTGTCTTTCCCGAAGATTCCGTCGGTCTGGTAGTACCGCAAACCGCCCGGTTCGATGAACCGCTGGCACTGGCTTGTGGCCGCTCCCTGGCCAGTTACGAGCTGGTCTACGAGACCTATGGCACCCTGAACGCCAGCGCGAGCAACGCCGTGCTGATCTGCCATGCCCTGTCCGGCCACCACCATGCCGCCGGCTACCATGCCGCCACCGACCGCAAACCGGGCTGGTGGGACAGCTGCATCGGCCCTGGCAAACCGATCGACACCAACCGCTTCTTCGTGGTCAGCCTGAACAACCTCGGCGGCTGCAACGGCAGCACCGGCCCCAGCAGCGTCAACCCGGCCACGGGCAAGCCTTACGGCGCCGACTTCCCGGTACTCACCGTAGAGGACTGGGTGCACAGCCAGGTGCGCCTGGGCGAACGCCTGGGCATCCAGCAATGGGCCGCTGTCGTCGGCGGCAGCCTGGGCGGCATGCAGGCACTGCAATGGACCATCAGCTACCCGGAGCGTGTGCGCCACTGCGTCGACATCGCCTCGGCGCCCAAGCTGTCGGCGCAGAACATCGCCTTCAACGAAGTGGCTCGCCAGGCAATCCTCACCGACCCTGAATTCCACGGCGGTTCGTTCCAGGATCAGGGTGTGATTCCCAAGCGCGGCCTGATGCTGGCACGCATGGTCGGTCACATCACCTACCTGTCCGACGACTCGATGGGTGAAAAATTCGGCCGTGAGCTTAAAAGCGACAAGCTCAACTACGACTTCCACAGCGTCGAGTTCCAGGTCGAAAGCTACCTGCGCTACCAAGGCGAGGAGTTTTCCGGCCGTTTCGACGCCAACACCTACCTGCTGATGACCAAGGCGCTGGACTACTTCGATCCGGCTGCTGCCCAAGGCGGTGACCTGGCTGCCACCCTGGCTCACGTGAAGGCGGATTACTGCATCATGTCGTTCACCACCGACTGGCGCTTCTCGCCGGCCCGCTCGCGCGAGATCGTCGACGCCCTGATGGCTGCGCGCAAGAACGTCTGCTACCTGGAGATCGAATCGCCTTACGGGCACGATGCCTTCCTGATCCCCACGCCTCGCTACATGCAGGGTTTCTCGAACTACATGAACCGCATTGCCATCTGAGGACAGCATGAGAGCCGATCTGGAAATCATCCACGACTGGATCCCCGCCGGCAGCCGGGTACTTGACCTGGGCTGCGGCAGCGGCGAACTGCTGGCCTCGCTGCGTGACCGTAAACAGGTCACCGGCTATGGCCTGGAAATCGACGCCGACAATATTGCCGCCTGCGTGGCCAAAGGCGTCAACGTCATCGAGCAGGACCTGGACAAGGGCCTGGGCAACTTCGCCAGCAACAGTTTCGACGTAGTGATCATGACCCAGGCCCTGCAGGCCGTGGAGTACCCCGACCGCATCCTCGACGAGATGCTGCGCGTGGGCCGCCAGTGCATCATCACCTTCCCCAACTTCGGCCACTGGCGCTGCCGCTGGTACCTGGCGACCAAAGGCCGCATGCCGGTATCGGACTTCATGCCGTATACCTGGTACAACACGCCGAACATCCACTTCTGCACCTTCGCCGACTTCGAAGAGCTGGTGCACGAACGCAGGGCCAAGGTCCTGGACCGCCTGGCCGTCGACCACTTGCACCGCAACGGGTGGGGTGGCCGGCTATGGCCTAATCTTCTAGGTGAGATCGGCATCTATCGCGTCAGCAGCCCGGGCCTGCAAGAGCACCAGCTCGCCGTCTGACGCCCACCGGAGGAATCGCCCCATGCGTCGCCTAGCCCTGTTCCTGATCAGCCTGTGCCTGGCATTGCCAGTACTGGCTGCCGATGCCGCCCGGCCCGAGCGCAAGGAAGTGTTTGGCAACGTGACGGTGCATTACAGCGCATTCACGTCGAGCATGCTTACACCCGAGGTGGCCGCCGCCACCGGCCTGGTACGCAGCAAGAACCAGGGCGTGCTCAACATTGCCGTGCTCAAGGCCGACAAACCTGCCATGGCGGTGGTCAGCGGCACGGTCAAGGACCTGACCGGGCGCAGCAGCCCGCTGTCGTTCAAGCAGGTTACCGAACAGGGCGCGGTGTACTACATCGCCCAGTTCAAGATCGACCAGGCAGAAACCGTCACCTTCGACCTGAACATCGAAACGGGCGGCATCAGTAACTCCCTCAGCTTCAACCAGGACGTGTTCCCAGGCGAATGATGAATTTCCAGCAACTCGTATTGGCCAGCCATAACGCCGGCAAACTCAAGGAACTCCAGGCCATGCTCGGCCAGTCCGTGCAGCTGCGCTCGATTGGCGAGTTCAGCCAGGTCGAGCCGGAAGAAACCGGCCTGTCGTTCGTCGAGAACGCCATCCTCAAGGCACGCAACGCCGCGCGTATTTCCGGCCTGCCCGCCTTGGCCGACGATTCCGGCCTGGCCGTGGACTTCCTCGGGGGTGCGCCGGGCATCTACTCGGCACGCTATGCCGACGGCAAGGGTGACGCAGCGAACAACGCCAAGCTGCTCGAGGCCCTGAAAGACGTGCCCGAGGCCGAGCGCGGCGCGCAGTTCGTCTGCGTCCTGGCGCTGGTGCGCCATGCCGATGACCCGCTGCCGATCCTGTGCGAAGGCCTGTGGCACGGCAGCATCCTGTTCGAGGCTAGCGGCGAGCACGGTTTCGGCTACGACCCGCTGTTCTGGGTACCGGAGCGCAACTGCTCCAGCGCCGACCTGGCCCCGGTAGATAAAAACCAGCTCAGCCACCGCGCCCGTGCCATGGCCCTGCTGCGCCAACGTCTGGGCCTGGCATGATCGAAATGCTGTCTTCTCCCGGCGCGGCGGCCTTTACCAGCCTGCCGCCGCTGGCGCTGTACATCCACATCCCGTGGTGCGTACGCAAATGCCCTTACTGCGACTTCAACTCCCACGCTGCCGGGCCTGAACTGCCGGAAGACGCCTACGTCACGGCCCTGCTGGACGACCTCGACCAGGAGCTGGCCGCGGTACAGGGCCGCCCGATCAGCTCGATCTTCTTTGGTGGCGGTACGCCCAGCCTGTTCAGTGCCGATGCCCTGGGCCGGCTGCTGCGCGGCGTGGAACAACGCATCCCGTTCGCGCCAGACATCGAAATCACCCTGGAGGCCAACCCGGGCACGTTCGAGCAGGACAAGTTCAAGGCCTACCGGCAAACCGGCATCAACCGCCTGTCCATCGGCGTTCAGAGCTTCCAGGCCGCCAAGCTGGAGGCGCTGGGACGCATCCACAATGGCGACGAAGCGGTCCGTGCTGCCGGCATGGCGCGTGCTGCCGGCTTCGACAACTTCAACATGGACCTGATGCACGGCCTGCCCGACCAGTCTCTGGATGACGCGCTGGGCGACCTGCGCCAGGCCATCGACCTGGGCCCGACACACCTGTCGTGGTACCAGCTGACCGTGGAACCGAACACGGTGTTCTGGAACCAGCCGCCAGAGCTGCCCGAGGACGACATCCTCTGGGACATCCAGGAGGCCGGCCAGGCACTGATGGCCGAGCACGGCTATCGCCAATACGAGGTCTCGGCCTATGCCCAGGCGGGCCGTGCAGCCCAGCACAACCTCAACTACTGGCGCTTTGGCGACTTTATCGGCATCGGTGCCGGTGCCCACGGCAAGCTGACCTTCGCCGATGGCCGCATCCTGCGCACCTGGAAAACCCGCCTGCCCAAGGACTACCTGAACCTGGCCAAGCCGTTCAAGGCCGGCGAGAAGCTGCTGCCGGTCGACGAGCTGCCGTTCGAGTTCCTGATGAACGCCTTGCGGCTTACCGATGGCGTGGAAGCGGAACTGTTCACCCAGCGCACCGGTTTGCCGCTGGCACAGCTGCGCGAGGCACGCCGCGCCGCCGAACAAAAAGGCCTTTTACAGGTCGAACCGGATCGACTGGTAGCCACGCCAAGGGGCCAGTTGTTCCTCAATGACCTGCTGCAGTATTTCTTGACCTAAGGATGACCCATGGATCTGGTACTTGATCTGCTCGCGACGGTTTCCCGCTGGAGCCGCGGCAACCTGTCGGAGATTTCACTGGCCTTGGTAGGCTGCCTGCTGGTGCTGTTCGGCAGCGATGTGAAAGCCTGGGCCGAACAACGCCTGGGTGGCCTGGCGGGTGCACTGCGGGTGCCGTTCATGGCGTTGATGGTGATGATCGGCAGCGGTGCGGCGCTGATCTATGCCACGCCGTGGGTGGTGAAGGGGTTGGCACAGTTCAACAACTACGCGCTGGCGCCGGTGTTGCTGGTGGTGCTGGTGTTGATTGGTGTGGTGGCTGATCGCCGAGGCTAAGGGTTGCAAAAAGCTGCCCCGGGAAACCAGGGCAGCCCTACCACCTGACTAGCCCTTAACGGGCATCATCGAAGTGGTCACGCATGAAGTCCCGAACGGTCTTGAGCACAATCAAGATCCGAATGAGCTTCCAAACGCGGCTCAGCGCATCAAGCAAACGCTTCATATGCCTTGGCCTCCGTGTTGGCGGGCCAATCTTCCAGCATCTAACCGGCACTTCGATGCCTTCGAAAACCGTGTAAGTCTTCAGTGAAGTGGCAAGGTCAATGGCCCTTCGAAAAGCATCACCGGCACGGTTCTCAAGCCGCGTCGAAGGGGCCGAAAGCAGAATTCTTCTCCTACCCGGCCCATCACTGAATACCCTTAAACGGGAGCAGCGCGATGGTACTCGCATTCTCCGATCAAGACTGTTAACCACTCCGACACACGTGATGCTAAAGATTTCCGGGCATTGACGCGGCATCCAAGCCTTCCTATGATCCGTGGACCGTGTGAGTTTTCAGTGAAGACCTGAGCGACGGATACTCAGTCCTACCGCTCACAAAAAAACCGCTCTTCTCAGAGCGGTTTTTTTGTCTGCAGTTTCAGCAGACCTCAGCACATCGAAAGGCTTACCCAGCCGATCAATCCACCTTCTCGAACTTCAAATCCCACACCCCATGCCCCAGCCGCTCGCCGCGGCGTTCGAACTTGGTGATCGGGCGCTCTTCGGGGCGTGGCACGTAGGTGCCGTCGGCTGCACGGTTGCGATAGCCCGGGGCGGCGCTCATTACTTCCAGCATGTACTCGGCATACGGCTCCCAGTCGGTGGCCATGTGGAACACGCCACCGGGCTTGAGCTTGCGACGTACCAGCTCGGCAAACTCCAGCTGGACGATGCGGCGCTTGTGGTGACGCGCCTTGTGCCAAGGGTCTGGGAAGAACAGCATCAGGCGGTCGAGGCTGTTGTCCGCCACACAGCGATTCAGCACTTCGATGGCATCGCAGTCGTACACCCGCAGGTTCTTCAGGCCCTGGGTCAGTACACCGTTGAGCAGCGCGCCAACACCCGGGCGGTGCACTTCTACACCAATAAAATCCTGTTCAGGCGCAGCAGCCGCCATTTCCAGCAGGGAATGGCCCATGCCGAAGCCGATCTCCAGGGTACGCGGCGCCGAACGGCCGAACACCTGGTCGTAGTCCACCGGGCTGTCAGCCAGCGGCAGGATGTACAGCGGGCCGCCCTGGTCCAGGCCGCGTTGCTGGCCTTCGGTCATGCGCCCGGCGCGCATCACGAAGCTCTTGATGCGGCGGTGTGGGCGGGCTTCGCCGTCGGGGGTGATCGGCGTATCGTGCGATTCAGTCATCAGGAGCTCTTACTTGATCAGACCATCCAGCGGCGAAGAGGCGCTGGCATAGAGTTTCTTCGGCATACGGCCGGCCAGGTAGGCCATGCGACCGGCGACAATGGCGTGCTTCATGGCTTCGGCCATCAGCACCGGCTGCTGGGCGTGGGCGATGGCCGAGTTCATCAGCACTGCCTCGCAGCCCATTTCCATGGCGATGGTGGCGTCGGAAGCGGTACCCACACCGGCATCGACCAGCACCGGCACCTTGGACTCTTCCAGGATGATCTGCAGGTTGTAGGGGTTGCAGATACCCAGGCCGGTGCCAATCAGGCCAGCCAGCGGCATGACCGCGATGCAGCCGGCTTCAGCCAGCTGACGGGCGATGATCGGGTCGTCGCTGGTGTACACCATCACGTCGAAACCTTCCTTGACCAGCACTTCGGCGGCCTTGAGGGTTTCGATCACGTTGGGGAACAGGGTTTTCTGGTCGGCCAGCACTTCCAGCTTTACCAGCGTGCGGGATTCGTGCGACTTGCGCCCGTCCAGCAGTTCACGAGCCAGACGGCAGGTGCGCACCGCTTCCACCGCGTCAAAGCAGCCTGCGGTGTTCGGCAGGATGGTGTACTTGTCGGGCGACAGTACGTCGAGCAGGTTCGGCTCGCCCGCATTCTGGCCCAGGTTGGTGCGGCGTACGGCGACGGTGACGATTTCGGCACCCGAGGCCTCGGTGGCCAAACGGGTTTCTTCCATGTCACGGTACTTGCCGGTGCCGACCAGCAGGCGCGACTGGAAAGTGCGCCTGGCCAGGGTGAAGGGCTTGTCGCTACGAACGTTGCTCATCGTTGTTCCTCGGGAATAGGTTGCTGGGCTTGCTTGTAAACCGCCGGGCTGCTGTCAGCCACCACCGATGGCGTGGACCACTTCGACCTGGTCGCCGTCGTTCAGCAGCGTGCTGTCGTGCTGGCTGCGCGGCACGATGTCCAGGTTCAGCTCTACTGCCACACGGCGCCCGGTCAGTTCCAGGCGCGTCAGCAGGGCTGCAACGCTTTCGCCAGCAGGCAGTTCGTAAGGTTCACCGTTCAGTTGAATGCGCATGCGCACGGCCACCATTGTTCTTTGGGGCCCGCATTCTAGCGCCGAACCCACCTGCAACCCAAGGCCGGTGCACGCCATTAGTCGCGATTGTGGACCACTCGGTCAGCCCAGCCGCCAGGCTGCCAGGCCCAGGCACAGCCAGCCGGCCAGGAAGCACAGGCCGCCGATCGGCGTGATGATGCCCAGCTTGCCCAGGCCGCTGAGGGTCAGCAGGTACAGGCTGCCGGAGAACAGCACGATGCCTAAGGCAAACAGGCCGCCAGCCCAGCCGATCAGGCGCCCGGGCAGGTGCACCGAGAGCACGGCGACACCGAAGATCGCCAAGGCATGCACCAGCTGGTAGGTCACGCCCGTGTGGAAGATCGCCAGGTAGTCTGCCGTCAACCGGCTTTTCAGGCCGTGGGCAGCGAAGGCACCCAGGGCGACCCCGGTAAAGCCGAAAAAGGCGGCAAGCATCAGGAAGCTGCGAAGCATGGGACGACTCCTTGTATCGGGTCTGTATAATGGCCCCTTCCACCCGTACGGCCAAGCCATCGACATGCTGCCAACCCTTATCCGTCGCCTCTCCCGCGCCCTGCTCTGGTTCGCTGCCGGCAGCATCGTGCTGGTGCTGGTGTTCCGCTGGGTGCCACCGCCCGGCACGGCGCTGATGGTCGAGCGCAAGGTCCAGTCCTGGGTCAATGGCGAGCCGATCGACCTGCAGCGCGACTGGGAGCCGTGGGAGAACATCTCCGATGAGCTGAAGGTTGCCGTTATCGCCGGCGAGGACCAGAAGTTCGCCAGCCACTGGGGGTTCGACATCCCGGCTATCCAGGCCGCACTGGCCTACAACGAGCGTGGCGGCAGTGTGCGCGGTGCCAGCACCCTGACCCAGCAAGTGGCCAAAAACCTGTTCCTGTGGTCCGGGCGCAGCTGGTTCCGTAAAGGGCTGGAGGCCTGGTTCACCGCGCTGATCGAGCTGTTCTGGTCGAAAGAGCGCATTCTCGAGGTTTACCTGAACAGTGCCGAATGGGGCAAGGGCGTGTTTGGTGCCCAGGCGGCGGCGCGTTATCACTTTGGTGTCGATGCCAGCCGGCTCAGCCGCCAGCAGGCCGCACAACTGGCTGCGGTGCTGCCAAGCCCAATCAAGTGGAGTGCCAGCCGGCCGAGCGCCTATGTGGCTAGCCGGGCGGGGTGGATTCGCCGGCAGATGAGCCAGTTGGGCGGGCCCAGCTACCTGATGCAGCTCGATACTTCGCGCAAGCTTTGAGCTTTTTGGGGCTGCTGCGCAGCCCATCGCGACACAAGGCCGCTCCCGCAGGCGACCGCCGCCCCGTGTAGGAGCGGCCTTGTGTCGCGATGGGCCGCAAAGCGGCCGCAAAATCTCACCGGCAAAAACAAAATCTCACCGGCAAAAAAAAGCCGCTCACCTTATCCAGGCAAGCGGCTTTGTTTGCAGCCAGGCTCGATCAGGCAGCGATCAATGCCTTGACCTTGTTCATCGCATTCTTCTCCAGCTGGCGAATCCGCTCAGCCGATACGCTGTACTTGTCTGCCAGCTCATGCAACGTGGCCTTCTCTTCCGCCAACCAGCGCTGGTAGAGAATATCGCGGCTACGTTCGTCCAGCCCCTGCAGCGCTTCGTGCAGGTTGCTGGTGGAGTTGTCGCTCCAGTCGGCATCCTCCAGCTGCACCGCCGGGTCGTAACGGTGGTCTTCCAGGTAATGCGCAGGCGACTGGAAGGCGCTGTCGTCGTCAGCCTCTGCTGCCGGATCGAAGGCCATGTCCTGGCCGCTGAGGCGGCTTTCCATCTCGCGCACTTCACGTGGCTCGACGCCGAGGCTTTCCGCCACGCGATGCACTTCGTCGTTGTTCAGCCAGGCCAGACGCTTCTTCTGGCTGCGCAGGTTGAAGAACAGCTTGCGCTGGGCCTTGGTGGTGGCCACCTTGACGATGCGCCAGTTGCGCAGGATGAACTCGTGGATCTCTGCCTTGATCCAGTGCACGGCGAACGACACCAGGCGCACGCCCATTTCCGGGTTGAAGCGCTTGACGGCCTTCATCAGGCCGACGTTGCCTTCCTGGATCAGGTCAGCCTGGGCCAGCCCGTAGCCTGCATAGCTGCGGGCGATATGTACGACGAAACGCAGGTGGGCCATCACCATTTGACGAGCGGCCTCGACATCCTGCTCATAATAGAGACGCTCGCCCAGATCACGCTCCTGCTCGACCGTCAGCAGCGGGATGCTGTTGACCGTGTGCACGTAGGCTTCCAGGTTTGCACCGGGTACCAGGGCATAGGCAGGTTGCAACGATGTGGTCATTCAAGAACCTCCGACTTACTAAACTCGCGCCTTGTGGGCGCTGCCAACATTGACCTGGAACGACGGTACAAGTTCCGCGGTGAAGAAAATGTCAATGCTGGCACGTAAAAACTATCGCGGCGCCAGCTCGTTCAGATGACGAGCGACGGCAATCCATGCACCGATATACCCCAACAGCACCGCTCCGATCAAGAGCGACAGACCATCGGACGCCGGCACCCCGCCCAGAGCGAAGTCACTGCCGTACAGCCCGGAAAGCCCTACAACCGCGTCGTTGAGCCAGTTCAGGCCAAATGCCAGGATACCCCACGCCAGCAGCCCCGCACCCAGGCCATACAAGGCGCCCATGTACAGGAAAGGCCGGCGCACGTAGGCGTCAGTGCCGCCTACCAGCTTGATCACTTCGATCTCGACACGGCGGTTTTCAATGTGTAGACGAATTGTGTTACCGATTACTAACAGCAGGGCAGAAATCAGCATCACGGCCAGGCCGAAGACGAAGCGGTCACCCAGTTTGAGGATGGCCGCCAGGCGCTCGACCCACACCAGGTCAAGTTGCGCCACTTCCACCCGCGGCAGTTCCGACAGGCGCTGACGCAAGGCGTCCAGGGCCGGCTTGTCGACCTCGGTCGGGGTCACTACCACCACGCCAGGCAGCGGGTTGTCGGGCAGTTCGCGCAGGGCCTCGCCCAGCCCGGACTGCTGCTGGAATTCCTCCAGCGCCTGCTCGCGGCTGACAAATTGCGCGTCCGCCACCCCAGGCATGCCCTTGATCTCGTCGCGCAGCGCTTCACCATCGCGGCTGCCGGCATCGAGCTTGAGGTACAGCGAAATCTGCGCAGCGCGCTGCCACGAACCGCCCAGCTGCTCGACGTTCTTCAGCAGCAACGACAGGCCCATGGGCATGCTCAGCGCCACCGCCATCACCAGGCAGGTGAAAAAGCTGCCGATCGGCTGCTTGCCCAGGCGGCGCAGGCTGTCGGCCATGCTGGCACGGTGGCTTTCCAGCCAGGCATGCAGCAGTGTGCGGAAATCCGGGCCGTCATCGTCCTCGCCGCGCTTTTTCTTCTCCGGTTGCGGGTCGGCCGGCTTTGGCGCAACCCGCTCGGAAACCTTTGGCGTACGTATAGTGCTCATTGCCCGGCCTCCCCATCGCCGATCAAGCGGCCGCGCTGCAAGGTCAGCATACGGTGGCGCATGCGCGCAATCAGTGCCAGGTCATGGCTGGCGATCAATACCGTGGTGCCCAGCCGGTTGATGTCCTCGAACACGCCCATGATCTCTGCTGCCAGGCGCGGGTCGAGGTTACCGGTGGGTTCGTCGGCCAGCAGCAGGGCCGGCTGGTGAACGATGGCGCGGGCGATACCCACCCGCTGCTGCTGCCCGGTGGACAGGTCGGCGGGGAACAGTTCGCCCTTGTCGGACAGCGAAACGCGCTCCAGCGCCGAATCCACGCGCTTGGCGATCTCGGCCTTGGACAAGCCGAGAATCTGCAGTGGCAAGGCGATGTTGTTGAACACCGTGCGGTCGAACAACAGCTGGTGATTCTGGAACACCACGCCGATCTGCCGACGCAGGAACGGGATCTGCGCGTTGCTTATCTGGCCCAGGTCCTGCCCGGCCAACATGAGCTTGCCGCTGGTCGGGCGCTCCATGGCCAGCAACAGACGCAGCAAGGTGCTCTTGCCGGCACCCGAGTGGCCGGTGACGAACAGGAATTCGCCCCGGCGCGCCCGGAAACTCAGCTCATGCAAACCCACATGACCGTTGGGATAGCGCTTGGCAACCTGTTCGAATCGGATCATGGTCAGTCTCGCTCGGCGAACAGAGCCTTGACGAACGGCTCGGCTTCGAAGGTACGCAGGTCGTCGATGCCTTCACCAACACCGATGAAGCGGATCGGGATGTTGAACTGCTTGGCCAGGGCGAAGATCACCCCGCCTTTGGCGGTGCCGTCCAGCTTGGTCAGGGCCAGGCCGGTCAGTTCAACGCTCTGGTTGAAGTACTTGGCCTGGCTGATGGCGTTCTGGCCGGTGCCGGCGTCGAGTACCAGCAGCACCTCGTGGGGCGCATCGGCGTCGAGCTTGCCGATGACCCGGCGGACCTTCTTCAGCTCTTCCATCAGGTTGTCTTTGGTGTGCAGCCGGCCGGCAGTGTCGGCGATCAACACGTCGGCGCCACGGGCCTTGGCGGCCTGCACGGCGTCGAAGATCACCGACGCGGAGTCGGCGCCGGTGTGCTGGGCGATCACCGGAATCTGGTTACGCTCACCCCACACCTGCAGCTGCTCGACCGCTGCGGCACGGAAGGTGTCACCCGCAGCCAGCATGACTTTCTTGCCTTCCAGCTGCAGCTTTTTCGCCAGCTTGCCGATGGTGGTGGTCTTGCCGGCGCCGTTCACCCCAACCACGAGGATGACATAGGGTTTGTTCTGCGCCTGCACTTTCAGCGGCTGCTCGACCGGGCGCAGCAACGCGGCCAGTTCTTCCTGCAGCGACTTGTAAAGCGCGTCGGCGTCGGCCAGCTGCTTGCGGGCAACCTTTTGGGTCAGGTTCTGGACGATGGCCGAGGTGGCTTCCACACCGACGTCGGCGGTCAGCAGGCGGGTCTCGATTTCGTCGAGCAGGTCGTCGTCGATGACCTTCTTGCCGAGGAACAGGCTGGCCATGCCTTCGCCGATGCTGGCGCTGGTCTTGGACAGGCCCTGCTTCAGGCGGGCAAAGAAGCCGGGTTTGGCTTGTTCGGTAACGGTTGCGGCAGCAGCCACAGGCTCGGGCTCTGGTTGCACCGGCTCTGCTGCCGGACGCTCGGGGATCGCTGGCGGGGCTTTCGGCTCCAGGTCAGGGACGAGAGCGACGGGCTCCTCGGCAACGGGCAGTACCAGGTTGCTGACCGGGGGTTCGACGGTTTGAATGGCCGGGGCTGCTACTGGCGCAGAGGTTTCGAGCTGCGGGGCGGCAGGCTCCGCATTCGCGGGCACGCCCGCTCCCACAAGGGCCGGGGCAGGCTCAGAAGCCGGGGTAACCACTGGGGCAGGTGCAGGCTCAGGGACCGGGGCAACCACCAGGGCAGGTGCCGGCTCAAGGACTGGGGCGGCCACCGGGGCAGGTACTGGCTCAAGGACTGGCGCAACCACCGGGGCAGGTGCTGGCTCAGCAGCCCGAGGAACCTCAGTTGCAGTTGCGGGTGCTTCAGAAACCACCGGTTCGACCGGAGCAGCTTCAGGCTGCTCGACGGCGGACGGCGGCGCTACAGGCTCTGCAGCCTGGGGCTCAGGGGCTTGTGGCTGTTCGGCGACAGGTTGCTGCGGCTTCTTGCGAAACCAGCTGAACAGGCCTTTCTTCTCGCCAGCCTCGGCCGGCGCTTTCTTGTCGTCGTTGGAACCAAACATGGAGGACGGCTATCTCAGGGTAGCGATGAGCCAGCAATGGCACATCGGGAATTCTCTCTACGCAGAACAGACTATCTTGAAGCCGGCTGGTTCATGCGCAACGTTTTGTCTTAGTGTCCTGTGGGCCAGAACGGCGACAGGCATGGTCGCCAGGCAACCGGATCAGTATCCTAGCACCTCCTGGCCCGCCGACGCTAAACCCAGCGGGCCGCCGAACAGGTTAAACACCTTATGAATGCTCTAGCCCGCCGCGCCGCTGGCCTGTTGCTCGGCACGCTCTGCCTGCCGCTTGCGGCCTTCGCCGCCGATGTGCAACCCACCCACGAATTCATCCTCGACAATGGCCTGAAGGTGGTCGTGCGCGAAGACCATCGCGCCCCGGTGGTGGTCTCGCAGATCTGGTACAAGGTCGGCTCCAGCTACGAAACCCCGGGCCAGACCGGTTTGTCCCATGCGCTGGAACACATGATGTTCAAGGGCAGCGCCAAGGTCGGCCCCGGCGAAGCTTCGCGCATCCTGCGTGACCTGGGTGCCGAAGAAAACGCCTTCACCAGCGACGATTACACCGCCTATTACCAGGTGCTGGCCCGCGACCGCCTGCCGGTCGCCCTGGAGCTGGAGGCCGACCGCCTGGCCAGCCTGCGCCTGCCGGCCGACGAGTTCAGCCGTGAAATCGAGGTAATCAAGGAAGAACGCCGCCTGCGCACCGACGATCAGCCCAACTCCAAGGCGTTCGAGCTGTTCCGCGCCATGGCCTACCCCGCCAGCGGCTACCACACGCCGACCATTGGCTGGATGGCGGATCTGGAGCGCATGAAGGTCGAGGAACTGCGCCACTGGTATGAATCCTGGTACGCCCCCAACAATGCCACCCTGGTGGTGGTCGGCGATGTCACCGCTGACGAGGTCAAGGGCCTGGCGCAGAAGTACTTCGGCAGCATTCCAAAGCGTGCCGTACCGCCGGCCAAGCTGCCACTGGAGCTGGCCGAGCCTGGCCAGCGCCAGCTGACCCTGCACGTACGCACCCAGCTGCCCAGCCTGATCTATGGCTTCAATGTGCCCGGCCTGCCCACCGCCAAGGACCCGCGCACCGTGCATGCCCTGCGCCTGATCTCGGCACTGCTCGACGGCGGCTACAGCGCCCGCATGCCGGCACGCCTGGAGCGTGGCCAGGAGTTGGTGGCCGGCGCCTCGTCCAGCTACAACGCCTTCACCCGCGGCGACAGCCTGTTCCTGATCTCGGCCACGCCGAATGTGCAAAAGCAGAAAACCCTCGACGATGTCGAGAAAGGCATCTGGCAGTTGCTTGAAGAACTCAAGACCACCCCGCCCAGCGCTGAAGAGCTCGAACGCGTGCGCGCCCAGGTCATTGCCGGCCTGGTTTACGACCGCGACTCCATCAGCAGCCAGGCCACCACCATCGGCCAGCTGGAAACCGTCGGCCTGTCCTGGAAACTGATCGACAGCGAGCTGGACGAGCTCAAGCGTGTCACCCCGCAGGACATCCAGAACGCCGCGCGCACCTATTTCACCCGTGAACGCCTGAGCGTTGCCCATGTACTGCCCGAGGAGTCCGCTCATGAGTGATCGTCGCGCACCGCGCCCAACCCTGCTGGCCACGGGCATCCGCGCCCTGGCACTGGCGGCAGTGCTGGCCGCCCCGGCCATGGCCGACAACGCCGCCAAGGCGGACACCAGCGCCGCCCGCCCGGCCAACACCTTGCAGTCGCTGGCCGAGCTGGATGGCAAGGCACCCAGCCGGCGCCAGCTGAACATCCAGCACTGGAGCACCGCTGAAGGCGCCCGTGTGCTGTTCGTGGAAGCACGCGAACTGCCGATGTTCGACCTGCGCGTCACCTTCGCCGCCGGCAGCAGCCAGGACGCCGGAACACCCGGCGTGGCGGCGCTGACCAACGCCATGCTCAACGAGGGTGTGGCCGGCAAGGACGTGACCGCCATCGCCGAAGGTTTCGAGGGCCTGGGCGCAGACTTTGGCAACGGCTCCTACCGCGACATGGCCGTGGCATCGCTGCGCAGCCTCAGCATCAAGGACAAGCGCGAACCTGCGCTCAAGCTGTTTACCGAAGTGGCCGGCAAGCCGACCTTCCCTGAGGACGCCCTCAAGCGCATCAAGAACCAGATGCTGGCCGGCTTCGAATACGAGAAGCAGAACCCCGGCAAAATCGCTGGCAAGGCGCTGTTCGGCAACCTCTATGGTGACCACCCTTACGCCCACCCAAGCGATGGCACCGCAGACACCATCAACGGCATTACCCTGGCACAACTGCGCGCCTTCCACGCCAAGGCTTATACCGGCGGCAACGCAGTAATCGCCCTGGTCGGCGACCTCAGCCGTGCCGAGGCCGAAGCCATCGCCGCCCAGGTTTCCGCGGGCCTGCCCAAGGGCCCGGCGCTTGCCGCACCGGCCCAGCCCAGCGAAGCCAAGGCCGGCCTGACCCACATCGACTTCCCGTCCAAACAGACTCACCTCATGCTGGCCGAGCTTGGTATCGACCGCCAGGACCCGGATTGGCCAGCCTTGTCGCTGGGTAACCAGATCCTCGGTGGTGGCGCCTTCGGTACCCGGCTGATGAGCGAAGTGCGTGAAAAGCGTGGCCTGACCTACGGCGTGTACTCGGTGTTCAGCCCCATGCAGGTGCGCGGCCCGTTCATGATCAACCTGCAGACCCGTGCCGAGCTCAGTGAAGGCACGCTCAAGCTGGTGCAGGACATTCTTGCCGACTACCTCAAGACAGGCCCCACCCAGCAAGAGCTGGACGACGCCAAGCGCGAACTGGCCGGCAGCTTCCCGCTGTCCAATGCCAGCAACGCCAGCATCGTCGGCCAGTTGGGCGCAATCGGCTTCTACAATCTGCCAATGACCTGGCTGGAGGACTTCATGCAGCAGTCCCAGGCCCTCACCGTCGAGCAGGTCAGGGCGGCCATGAACAAACACCTGTCAGCCGATAAACTGGTGATCGTCACCGTAGGCCCGAAAGTGCCACAAAAACCGCTGCCAGCACCCACTGACAAGCCCTCCGAGCAAGCGCTCGGGGTACCGGAGCACTAATGCCAAGATCCACCCCTCCCGCCCGCCCGCAATCGGGCCAAAGCAAGGGCCAGGGCCACCTGCGCATCATCGCCGGCGAATGGCGTAGCCGCCGCCTGGCGGTACCGGAAGGCGAAGGCCTGCGGCCAACGCCTGACCGCGTGCGCGAAACCCTGTTCAACTGGCTGGCGCCGCACATCGAGGGTGCCCGGGTACTGGATGCCTTCACCGGCAGCGGCGCCCTGGTGCTCGAGGCCCTGTCTCGCGGCGCCAAGGATGCCGTGGCACTGGACAGCAACCCGGCGGCGATTGGCAACCTGAAGAACAACCTCGAGATCCTGCGTTGCCCGCGCGGGCAAATCCTGCAAACCGATGCCCTGCGCTATTTGCAAGGCCCGGCCAAGCAACAGTTCGACGTGGTGTTCCTCGACCCGCCGTTCCACCAGGACCTGCTGGCCAACACCTGCAACCTGCTGGAGCAGAACCAGTGGCTGGGCGAACAGGCGCTGATCTACACCGAAAGCGAAGCGGCGCCGTCGACGCTGCCGATGCCCGGCAACTGGCGCCTGCACCGCGAGAAGAAAACCGGCCAGGTGCATTACGCGCTCTGGCAGCGAGGATGACCCCGTAAATCGGGTTTGGCTTACTTTAGTTACCGCACTCCCACCGCCTGCGTGGCTGAAACTGCTCCTTTGCTTCTTGAAGGAGCACTTCAACCATGACCGAACGCCCCTCCCCGCCCACACCGGCTAGCCGGGTAAGTGCCTTTACCCTCGCCAATGGCCTGCGCGCCTGCCTGCGTGAAGACAACCGCGCACCTCTGGTCAGCGTGCAGCTTTGGTATCACGGACGCGCTAGCCAAGATAAAAACCCAACTGCTGCGGCACAATGCATCTCGCGAGCACCACTGCCAGCCACCGACCAATAGCGCAGGTACTGTGGCGCTTTTTCATGGCACTCTAAGCAGGCACATCACGAGTTGCCCAGCATGCCCAGCCTAAGCGCCACCTTCCGTCCGGCCATCGGCCTGTCCAACCCCCACCTGCAGACGCTGTGGGGCCCGTTGTGGCGCAAGCTGCCTGAGCTGCAGCGCAACCGCGAGCGCCTGTGGCTGGCCGACGGCGACTTCATCGACCTCGACTGGCACGGCCCGCACCAGCCACAGGCGCCACTGGTGCTGGTGCTGCATGGGCTGACCGGTTCGTCTCAATCACCCTACGTGAAAGGCTTGCAGCAAGCGTTGCAAGGTCGCGGCTGGGCCAGCGTGGCGGTGAACTGGCGTGGTTGTTCAGGCGAGCCCAACCTGTTGCCGCGCAGCTACCATTCCGGCGCCAGCGAAGACCTGGCAGAAATTGTCAGCCACCTGCGCGCCCAGCGCCCGTTGGCGCCGCTGTATGCGGTGGGTTACTCACTGGGTGGCAATGTGCTGTTGAAATACCTGGGCGAAAGCGGCGTTGCCAGCCAGCTGGAGGCGGCAGTTGCCGTGTCGGTGCCCTTTCGCCTGGACCACTGTGCCGACCGTATCGGCCAGGGGTTCTCCAAGGTCTATCAGGCGCATTTCATGCGCGAGATGCTGGCGTATGTTCAGCTCAAGCAGCGCCACTTCCACGACCAGGGCCAGCATGAACGGCTGGCGGCGCTGGAGCGCCTGGGGCAGCTGGGCAACTTGCGCACGTTCTGGGATTTCGACGGCAAGGTCACTGCACCGCTCAACGGCTTTCGCGATGCGCACGACTACTATCGCCGCTCATCGAGCCACTTCTTCCTCGGCCAGAACCGCACGCCGACGCTGATCATCCACTCCAGCGATGACCCGTTCGTGTCCGGCCATAGCCTGCCTACGGCCCGTGAACTGGCACCCCAGACCCACTTCGAACTGCACCGCCGCGGTGGCCATGTGGGGTTTGTCGATGGCACCCTGCGCAACCCGGGGTACTACCTGGAGCGGCGGATTCCGCAGTGGCTGGTCGACGGCCAGTAAGAACCGCAGTTTCCATTGGCAGTACCGGCCTCATCGCCGGCAAGCCAGCTCCCACAGGGATCGCGCAAGCTTTGGACTGTGAGCAAGGCAATAGCTCCCTCAGGTAGGGCACAGCCCTGATGGGCAGTGATGTACCTGTGGGAGCTGGCTTGCCGGCGATGAGGCCGGGCCTGCTTACTCGCCGGTGGCCACGGCATGCTGCGGGTTGTTGATCCACTCGCTCCACGACCCGGCGTACAGCTTGCCCAGCGGATACCCCGCCAGTGCCATCGCAAACAGGTTATGGCAAGCCGTCACCCCTGATCCGCAGTAAGACACCAGCTGCTCCGGCGCCCGCCCACCGAGCTTTTCGGCAAAACGCTGCTTGAGCTGATCCGCCGGCAAAAAACGCCCATCTGCCCCAATGTTGTCGGTAAACGCCGCGCACTGGGCCCCGGGAATATGCCCCGCCACCGGGTCGATCGGCTCAACTTCACCGCGAAACCGCGGCAAGGCTCGCGCATCGATCAAGGTCAGGTCTGGGCTACCCAGGCGCTTGCCCAAGTGGTCGGCATCAATCAGCAACTTGGCATCCGGCTCACCACTGAAGGTGCCTTCGCGTTTGGGCGGTGAGTCCAGGCTCAACGGCAGGTGCGCCGCATGCCAGGCCTTCAGGCCACCATCGAGGATCGCCACGCCGTTGCGCTTGCCCAACCAGGCCAGCAGCCACCAGGCCCTGGCCGCAAAGGCGCCGGGGCCGTCGTCGTAAAGCACCACCTCGCTGTCGTTGTCCAGGCCCCACTCGCGCAGACGCTCCACCAGCCGGTGCGCATCGGGCAATGGATGGCGCCCGGTGCGCCCTTTGCTCACCGGCCCGCTGAGGTCGCGGTCCAGGTCGGCGAAATGCGCCCCGGCGATATGGCCCTGGGCATAGCTGCGTTGGCCATAGTCCACATCCTCGAGGGCAAAGCGACAGTCGAGGATCACCAACTTGGGCGAGCCCAGACGCTCGGCCAACTGCTGCGGGGTGATCAATTGCGCAAGGGGCATGACAATCTCCTGATCGATGGCACTAGGGCCCTGGGTCAATGTTCCAGAGCCTGGTTGAACGGTACATGGAATTCCTGGCACAGGGCGTCCACAGCACTGCGCGCACGGTCGGTGACGTAGCCGAGTTCCAGCACCAGTACCTGGTAGACGCCCCGCTTGAAGGCTTCTTCACCCAGGTGCGCGGAATGTTCACGCGTGGTGCTTAGAAACCGCACCCAGGATGTCAGCACGATCCAGGCATTGATGGTCAGCGATTCGATCTGCGCCGGCGCCATGGTCAGGATGCCCGCCTCGACAAAGCCGCGGTAGATCGCCTGGCCCTGGCGCAGGCAGCGCTCGGAAAAACGCCGGTAACGGGCGGCCAGCTCTGCGTCGCTGTCCAGCAGGTGCTCCAGGTCGCGGTGCAGGAAGCGGTAGTTCCACATCGCCGCCAGCAAGGCCTTGAGGTAGAAGCGCTTGTCCTCCACGGTTGCCTGGCGGCCTTGCGGCGGGCGCAGGAAGCTGTCTACCAGTTCTTCATACTGGCTGAACAACAGGGCAATGATCGCCTGCTTGTTGGGGAAGTGGTAATACAGGTTGCCGGGCGAGATTTCCATGTGCGCGGCAATGTGGTTGGTACTGACGCTGCGTTCGCCCTGCTGGTTGAACAGCTCCAGGCTGTTCTGCACGATGCGCTCTCGGGTCTTCATGCGCGGGGCCATGCTCAGCTCCCAGTCTGCGGGCTTCATCAAAGGGTCATCTTACGGCGTATTACAGGTGGAATGCACCGTTCGGCGGTGCGGAAAAATTCGCACCATCGTCCCGATTAGAGTATAGGCTCTAGACATTTCCTGCCCGGATCAAACGCCGCCATGAACGCGCCCAGTGCCTTGACCCCTGTGCAATCCGACCTCGACCTTGCGGCGATGTTCGCTGCCCAGCGCCAGGCCTTCGCCGGCAACCCCCTGCCGCCGGCGGCCCAGCGACTGCAATGGCTGAGAGGCCTGCGCGAAGCCTTGCTGGCCAACCAGGCTGGGTTGATCGAGGCCATCAGCGAGGATTTTTCCGGGCGCAGCGCCGACGAGACCCTGCTGGCCGAGCTGCTGCCCTCAGTACAGGGCCTGCGCCACGCCGAAAGGCACCTGCATCGCTGGATGCGCGCCAGCCGGCGACGGGTCGGTCTGGCCTTCCAGCCGGCCACCGCGCAGGTGCGTTATCAGCCGCTGGGGGTGGTGGGCATCATCGTGCCGTGGAACTACCCGCTGTTCCTCGCCATCGGCCCGCTGACCTGCGCCTTGGCCGC
The DNA here is from genome assembly GCF_022760795.1 of Pseudomonas sp. BP01. NCBI lineage: Bacteria > Pseudomonadati > Pseudomonadota > Gammaproteobacteria > Pseudomonadales > Pseudomonadaceae > Pseudomonas > Pseudomonas sp. BP01. Next base: position 60,302 of record NZ_JAFBKA010000025.1, on the reverse strand, counting down.
CGGCAACCGGGTCATGCTCAAGCTCAGCGAAGCCACGCCCGCCAGCGCCCAGGCCGTGAAACACCTGCTGGAGCAGGTGTTTCCCACCGACCTGGTCAGCGTGGTGCTGGGCGAGGTAGAAGTTGGCCAGGCCTTCGCCCGCTTGCCCTTCGACCATCTGCTGTTCACCGGTGCCACCAGTGTGGGCCGACAGGTCATGCTGGCGGCGGCGCAGAACCTGACCCCGGTCACCCTGGAGCTGGGCGGCAAGTCACCGGCCATCGTGTCGGCCGACGTGCCGCTGGGCAGCGCCGCCGAGCGCATCGCCTTCGGCAAGACCCTGAACGCCGGCCAGACCTGCGTCGCCCCCGACTATGTGCTGGTGCCACGCGACCGGCTGGCCGCCTTCAGCGACGCCTACCAGCGCGCCGTGCGCCGCCTGTACCCACGCATTGCCGACAACCCCGACTACACCGCCATCATCAACCCCCGCCAACTGCAGCGCTTGCACCACCTGCTGGACGATGCCCGCGACAAAGGTGCGCAGGTGCTTGACCTGTACCCTGGTGAAACACGCCAGGGCCGGCGCCTGCCACCCCACCTGCTGCTGGACGTGAACGACAGCATGCAGGTGATGCAGGACGAAATCTTCGGGCCGCTGCTGCCGCTGGTGCCCTACGACAGCCTCGACCAGGCGCTGGCCTACATCAACCAGCGCCCGCGCCCGCTGGCGCTGTACTACTTCGGTTATGACCGGGCCGGCCAGGAGTACGTGCTGCGCCACACCCACTCCGGCGGGGTATGCCTGAACGACACCCTGCTGCATGTCGCCCAGGACGACCTGCCCTTCGGCGGCATCGGCCCTTCGGGCATGGGCCACTACCATGGCCACGACGGTTTTCTGACCTTCAGCAAGGCCAAGGCCGTACTCGCCAAGCAACGTTTCAACGCCGCACGGCTGATCTATCCGCCTTATGGCAAAGCCTTGCAGCGCTTGGTCTACAAGCTGTTCATCCGCTGAGCGCCGGCCTGTGCACCGCCGCGACCTGCTGCGTTTCAGTCTTGGCGCCAGCGCCTTTCTGGCGGGCGCCAGCCTGGTTGGCTGCAGCGCACAAACAGCGGCGACGGGCTATCAGGTACTGCGCGATGACGACCTGCCGCTGCTGCGGGCGCTGATCCCGGTGGTACTGGCTGGCACGCAGGCCGCCGAGATACCGGTGCTGCGCAGCCTCGACCACAAGCTGGCGGCGTTGTCGCCGGAAATGCTCACGCTCACCAGGCAACTGTTCGACGTGCTCAGCCTGCCACTCACCCGTGGCCCCCTGACCGGTGTCTGGGGCGCCTGGGCAAAGGCCAGCCCTGCGCAAGTCACGGCCTTCCTGCAGCGTTGGCAGGACAGTTCGCTGAACCTGCTGCGCATGGGCCACGCCTCGTTGCTGCAGTTGCTGCAGATGGCCTGGTACGAACGCCCCGAGTCCTGGGCCGCCTGCGGCTACCCCGGGCCACCAAAAATCTGAAAACAACAAGAGCATCGCCAATGCCTGTCCCCGACCCGTTTCGCCAAGGCCTCGAACGCGGCTGGATCACCCATGACGCTTCGCGTCTGGCGCAGGACCTTGCCCTGGAAGCCGACGTTGCCGTGATCGGTAGCGGTGCCGGCGGTGCCACCAGCGCGCAGATGCTCAGCGCCGCAGGCTTCAAGGTGCTGCTGATCGAAGAAGGCCCGCTCAAGACCAGCAACGATTTCCACCTGCTGGAGAGCGAAGCCTACGCCAGCCTGTATCAGGAGGGCTTGGGGCGCATGAGCAAGGATGGCGCCATCACCATCCTGCAGGGCCGCGCCGTGGGCGGCACTACGCTGGTGAACTGGACCTCGAGCTTTCGCACCCCTCCCCAGACCCTGGTGCACTGGGCTTCAGCCCACGGCGTGACTGGGCTGGGTGAAGATGAGCTACGGCCCTGGTTCGAACGCATGGAGCAGGAACTGGGCATTACCCCCTGGGCCCTGCCGCCGAATGCCAACAACGACGTGCTACGCCGGGGCTGTGAGCAGCTGGGCTACCGCTGGGCGGTGATCCCGCGCAACGTGCGTGGCTGCTGGAACCTGGGCTACTGCGGCATGGGCTGCCCGGTGAATGCCAAACAATCGATGCTGGTGACGCGCATTCCCGCCACCCTCGAACAAGGCGGCGAACTGCTGTACCTGGCCCGGGCCGAGCGCTTCACGCACAACGGCGAGCGCATCCAGGGCCTGACCTGCCAGGCCCTGGATGCCCAAGGCGTACATCCCACCGGCAGGCAGGTCAGCGTACGCGCACGCCATTACCTCCTGGCTGGCGGCGGCATCAACAGCCCGGCCCTACTGTTGCGCTCCGCCGCGCCCGACCCGCATGGCCGCCTGGGCAAACGCACGTTCCTGCACCTGGTGAACTTCAGCGCAGCGCGTTTCACAGACCGTATCGACCCCTACTACGGCGCCCCGCAGTCCATCTACAGCGACCACTTCCAGTGGCAAGGCGGCACAGATGGCCCGGTCGGCTACAAACTGGAAGTGCCACCGCTGCACCCTGCGCTGGCCAGCACCCTGCTGGGTGGGCACGGCCACGAAAATGCCAGGCGCATGGCCAAGCTGCCGCACACCCACGTAATGCTGGCGCTGCTGCGCGACGGTTTTCACCCCGAGAGCCAGGGTGGCGCCGTAGAGCTGCGTGGCGACGGTTCACCGGTGCTCGATTACCCGGTCACCGACTACCTGCGCGACGGCTTGCGTCGCGCCTACCACAGCATGGCGCAGATCCAGTTCGCGGCCGGGGCCATGCAGGTGACCCCCGTGCACAGCGACGCCAGCGCTGCTTCCAGCCTGGAACAGGCGCTGGGCATGATCGACGCCTTGCGCCTGGAGCCCTTCAGGGCGCGCCTGGGCAGCGCCCATGTGATGGGTGGCTGTGCGTTGGGCGAAGACTCGCGCCAGGCCGTGTGCGACAGCCTGGGCCGCCATCACCAGCTGGAAAACCTGTCGGTGCACGACGGCTCGCTGTTCCCCACCAGCATCGGCGCCAACCCGCAACTGTCGGTGTATGCCATCAGCGCCAGGCTCACCGAAGCCCTGATTGGCCGCCTGGCACACAGCGCATGACAACGAATATGCCGCCTGTCTATAGTGCCATCAGCTGGCCGCATGACTTGGCCGGGCGCAATCGCTGCGCTACCATCCGACTCCCCAACGCACTCCAGCCAGGATGACGCGATGAACCGAGTGTTGTACCCGGGTACTTTCGACCCCATTACCAAAGGCCATGGAGACCTGGTCGAGCGCGCCTCGCGCTTGTTCGACCACGTGATCATCGCGGTGGCGGCCAGCCCGAAGAAAAACCCCCTGTTCCCCCTGGAGCAGCGGGTGGCGCTAGCGCGTGAGGTCACCAAGCACCTGCCCAATGTCGAAGTCATCGGCTTCTCCTCCCTGTTGGCGCATTTCGCCAAGGAACAGGGCGCCAACGTCTTCCTGCGTGGCCTGCGTGCGGTGTCCGACTTCGAGTACGAGTTCCAGCTGGCGAACATGAACCGGCAACTGGCCCCCGATGTCGAGAGCCTGTTCCTGACGCCTTCGGAACGTTATTCGTTCATTTCCTCGACCCTGGTCCGGGAAATCGCCGCTCTGGGCGGTGATATCAGCAAATTCGTCCACCCGGTGGTGGCCGAAGCGCTGACTGAACGCTTCAAGAAGTAAGCCCGAACGCCTGATTATCGCGCCCGCGTGCACTGCGGGCGCGAATGCGGCACAATTGTGCCCATTGCGTTGAACATGCCCAGGCGATGAGCCCCGGCCGGAGTCCCCATGTCCCTGATAATCACCGACGATTGCATCAATTGCGACGTCTGCGAACCCGAGTGCCCGAACGAGGCCATCTCCCAAGGCGAAGAGATCTACGTGATCGACCCAAACCTGTGCACCCAGTGCGTGGGCCATTACGACGAGCCTCAGTGCCAGCAGGTGTGCCCGGTCGACTGCATCCCGCTGGATGAAGCGCACCCGGAAAGCGAAGAACAGCTGATGGCCAAGTACCGCCGGATTACCGGCAAGGACTGATCGCCGTCTGGCAAGGGCTTCGCCCTTGTTCGCGGGTAAACCCGCTCCCACAGGTAACTAACTGGCCTACAGGCCTGCACCGTACCTGTGGGAGCGGGTTTACCCGCGAATTGGGCCGCAAAGCGGCCCCCAGCCTTACCGCTGGCAGCGCGGGCAATACACGCTCGCCCGCTGCCCCAGCTTCACCTCGCGCAACTCCGTGCCGCACACCTTGCACGGCTGCCCGCCTCGTCCGTAGACGAACAATTCCTGCTGGAAGTACCCCGGCTGCCCATCGCCACCGATGAAGTCGCGCAGGGTGGTACCACCGCGCTCGATCGCCGCCGCCAGCACCCGCTTGATCTCGATCGCCAGCTTCAGGTAGCGCGCCCGTGAAATCCCGCCCGCCTCCCGACGTGGGTCGATACCTGCGGCAAACAGCGCTTCGGTGGCGTAGATGTTGCCCACCCCCACCACCACCGCGTTGTCCATGATGAACGGTTTGACTGCCATCGACCGCCCGCGGGACAGCTGGAACAGGCGCTCACCGTCAAACAGATCCGTCAGCGGCTCAGGGCCGAGGCGCAGCAGTAGCTCGTGGTTCAGCGGGTCCAGGCTCCACAGCATGGCACCAAAGCGGCGCGGGTCGGTGTAGCGCAGCATCAGCCCCGACTCCAGCTCGATGTCGACATGTTCATGCCTGGCCGCCGGCAAACCCAGCTCGACCAGCCGCAAGTTGCCCGACATGCCCAGATGGCTGATCAGCGTACCAACCTCGGCATTGATCAACAGGTACTTGGCGCGCCGCTCGACACTGACAATACGCTGCCCCGACAGGCGCACATCCAGGTCTTCCGGGATTGGCCAGCGCAAGCGCCGGTCGCGCACCACCACGCGGCTGACGCGCTGGCCTTCCAGATGGGGCGCAATACCGCGCCGGGTGGTTTCTACTTCTGGCAATTCCGGCATGTGTCAGTGCCCGCTCAGCTCGCGAATGTTCTGTTTGAGGTTTTCGAAATCGTATTCCGACAGACCAATGTAATCGAGCACCAGCGGGCCCACCACGTTCCATTCGTGGTCCACCGCCTGGTTGCCCAGCACCCGGTAGGACGCGCAGATGTGCTCGGCCATCTTCAGTACCGCCAGCAGGTTCTTCAGCTGGCTCTGGGTATTGCGCGCGCTCTCGTCGCGGAACACGGCCAGGGCGTTGTGATGGTTGGCGATGGCTGCCGTGAGGTGCTCAGGCAGGCGCCAGGACTTGGCGGTGAAATAACCGACCACCGAATGGTTGGTGTTGAACACGCGGTTTTCGGTGTCGACCACCCGCGTTTCTTCGTCGGCCTGGGCATAGGCCTGCACCAGCACGTCCATGTAGTCAGGGAAGCGCTTGAGCATCAGCGGCACGCCACAATCATGGAACAGGCCCAGGGTGTAAGCCTCGTCTGCGGCCTGGACACCGGTGCGTTTGGCCAGGGTCAGGCAGGTCATCGCCACATCCTGGGCGGTATCCCAGAAACGGTTGAGGGTAACGATGGTCTCATCGCTCATCTCGCCCTTGATCGACTGGGCGTTGATCAGGTTTATGATCGAACGGCTGCCCAGGAGGTTCACCGCGCGTTGGATCGAGCCGATCTTGTTGGACAGGCCGAAGTGCGGGGAATTGACCAGCTTGAGCAAGGCGCCCGAGAGCCCCGGGTCCTGGGAAATCAGCTTGGCGATGGTTTCCAGATCCGGGTCAGGCATGTATTGCTCGAACTGCAGGTCTACCATGATCTGCGGTTGCGGCGGGATGGTGATGCCTTGCAAGGCTTGCTGGATCTGTTCGGCGCTGAGTTCTTGGGACATACGTGCACACTCGTTTAGGACCGGGGATTTTAACCCTCTCTGCGCTCGCCGTGACAGGTGCAGCGCCTGGGAAATCGAGCGCCGCCCGCGCGGCGCTCGATCTCCCAGGCGATGCACCTCTAAAGGCGAAAGCACCGCAGACACGCTATACTCCCGCTCTTTTTTCCCGGAGCGACGTCATGTCCCTGCCCAGCCTTCGCCTCAAAGCCAATGCCGACCGCCGCCTGCGCGCCGGCCACCTGTGGGTCTACAGCAACGAAGTCGACGTCACCGCGACCCCGCTGCAAGGCTTCCAGGCCGGTCAGCAGGCCGTTCTCGAGGCGGCCAACGGCAAGCCGCTGGGCATCGTCGCACTCAGCCCCAACAACCTGATCTGCGCCCGCCTGCTGTCGCGCGACATCAAGCTGCCGCTGGACAAGTCGCTGCTGGTACACCGCCTGAACGTCGCCCTGTCGCTGCGCGAGCGCCTGTTCGACAAGCCGTGCTACCGCCTGGTCTACGGCGATTCCGACCTGCTGCCGGGCCTGGTGGTCGACCGCTTCTTCGACATCCTCGTGGTGCAATTGGCCTCGGCCACCATGGAAGCGCACAAGGACGACGTGATCGCGGCCCTGGTGCAGGTGCTCAAGCCCAGCGGCATCCTGTTCAAGAACGACTCCGCCGCGCGTGACGCCGAAGGCCTGCAGCGCTATGTCGAGACCGTCTACGGCGAAGTACCGGACTGGGTGCCGCTGGAAGAGAACGGCGTCAAGTTCGAAGCCCCGGTGCGTGAAGGCCAGAAGACCGGCTGGTTCTACGACCACCGCATGAACCGCGCGCGCCTGGCGCCGTACGTGAAAGGCAAGCGTGTACTCGACCTGTTCAGCTACATCGGTGGCTGGGGCGTGCAGGCCGGTGCGTTCGGCGCCAGCGAAGTATTCTGTGTCGATGCCTCGGGCTTTGCCCTCGATGGCGTGGAGCGTAACGCGGCACTGAATGGCATCAGCGAGAAGCTGACCTGCATCGAAGGCGACGTGTTCGAAGCCCTGCGTGAGCTCAAGGCTGCCGAAGAGCGCTTCGACGTGATCATTGCCGACCCACCCGCCTTCATCAAACGCAAGAAGGACCTGAAAAACGGCGAAGCGGCCTACCGCCGCCTGAACGAACAGGCCATGCGCATGCTCAACAAGGACGGCATCCTGGTCAGCGCTTCGTGCTCGATGCACTTGCCCGAGGACGACCTGAACAACATCCTGCTGACCAGCGCCCGTCACCTGGACCGCAACATGCAGCTGCTCGAGCGCGGCGGCCAGGGCCCGGACCACCCGGTGCACCCGGCCATCGCCGAAACCCGCTACATCAAGAGCATCACGTGCCGCTTGCTGCCAAATAGCTGATATCTGCTACAAAGGGCCGCCCAGCGGCCCTTTCCTGCTGCAAACTCCCCGCCAACCATCCATATCTGCATTCCCTCACCGCGCCAGCGGTGTAGAATCGGCCTATTCATCGCCAGTCATCCCCGGCGGGTTTATGAGCTCTGGCCAAGCACGCGGCGATCCCGTGCTGTCTTCGGCCCCATCCGTGCCAGTGGCAACCGGCCTGCGGCACAAAGGACAAGAGAAGCTCACTCCCCTTTATGTGACCTGATTAAGCCGCCAGGAGTGTTTCATGCCTGATTATCGTTCCAAGACTTCCACCCAAGGCCGCAACATGGCCGGCGCCCGTGCCCTGTGGCGCGCTACCGGGATGAAGGACGAAGATTTCAAGAAACCGATCATCGCCATCGCCAACTCGTTCACCCAGTTCGTCCCGGGCCACGTGCACCTAAAGGACCTGGGCCAGCTGGTTGCCCGCGAAATCGAACGCGCCGGTGGCGTGGCCAAGGAATTCAACACCATCGCGGTCGATGACGGCATCGCCATGGGCCACGACGGCATGCTGTACTCGCTGCCAAGCCGCGAGATCATTGCCGACGCCGTGGAATACATGGTCAACGCCCACTGCGCCGACGCCATCGTGTGCATCTCCAACTGCGACAAGATCACCCCCGGCATGCTGATGGCGGCCCTGCGCCTGAACATCCCGGTGATCTTCGTTTCCGGTGGCCCGATGGAAGCCGGCAAGACCAAGCTGGCCAGCCACGGCCTGGACCTGGTCGACGCCATGGTCATCGCGGCCGACTCCACGGCGTCCGACGAAAAAGTCGCCGAATACGAGCGCAGCGCCTGCCCGACCTGCGGTTCGTGTTCCGGCATGTTCACCGCCAACTCGATGAACTGCCTGACCGAGGCCCTGGGCCTGGCCCTGCCGGGCAACGGCTCGACCCTGGCCACCCACGCCGACCGCGAGCAGCTGTTCCTCACTGCCGGCCGCACCATTGTCGAGCTGTGCAAGCGCTACTACGGCGAGAACGACGAGTCGGTCCTCCCGCGCAGCATCGCCAACTTCAAGGCGTTTGAAAACGCCATGATGCTGGACATCGCCATGGGCGGCTCGACCAACACCATCCTGCACCTGCTGGCCGCAGCCCAGGAAGGCGAAGTCGAATTCGACCTGCGGGACATCGACCGCCTGTCGCGTAAAGTGCCGCAGCTGTGCAAAGTGGCGCCGAACATCCAGAAGTACCATATGGAAGACGTGCACCGCGCCGGCGGCATCTTCAGCATCCTCGGTTCGCTGGCCCGTGGCGGCCTGTTGCACACCGACCTGCCGACCGTGCACAGCCGCAGCATGGAAGAAGCCATCGCCAAATGGGACATCACCCAGACCGACGACGAAGCCGTGCACACCTTCTTCAAGGCCGGCCCTGCCGGTATCCCGACCCAGACTGCGTTCAGCCAGTCGACCCGTTGGGAAACCCTTGATGACGACCGTGAAAACGGCTGCATCCGCAGCTTCGAGCACGCCTACTCGCAAGAAGGCGGCCTGGCTGTGCTGTACGGCAACATCGCCGTTGACGGTTGCGTGGTGAAAACCGCCGGTGTCGACGAATCGATCCACGTGTTCGAAGGCAATGCCAAGATCTTCGAGAGCCAGGACAGCGCCGTGCGCGGCATCCTCGCCGACGAAGTACAGGCTGGCGACATCGTGATCATCCGCTACGAAGGCCCGAAAGGCGGCCCGGGCATGCAGGAAATGCTGTACCCGACCTCGTACCTGAAGTCCAAAGGCCTGGGCAAGGCCTGCGCCCTGCTCACCGACGGGCGCTTCTCGGGCGGCACCTCGGGCCTGTCGATCGGCCACGCCTCGCCGGAAGCCGCTGCTGGCGGTGCCATCGGCCTGGTCCGTGATGGCGACAAGGTGTTGATCGACATCCCTAACCGCTCGATCAACCTGCTGGTCAGCGACGAAGAGCTGGCCGAGCGCCGCATCGAGCAGGACAAGAAGGGCTGGAAGCCCGCTGAAGTGCGCCCACGCAAGGTGACCACCGCGCTGAAGGCCTACGCCCTGCTGGCGACCAGTGCCGACAAAGGCGCAGTGCGCAACAAGGCGATGCTGGAAGGGCTCTGAGGCTTTTTTAGCGTGAAAGAAGAACCGGCGCCCTGGGTGCCGGTTTTTTTATGCCTGTTCCGGCCTCTTCGCGGGTACTACACTGATTTCAGATTCTGTGGAGTACCTGTGGGAGCGGGTTCACCCGCGAAGAGGCCGGAACAGACAACACAACAACTACTGAATCTGCTCCGGCGTCACGATCACCCAGTTCTTGTCCGCCGTCACCGGCAACCCTTCCTTGGCCTGTGCCGCCGCATTCCTGGTAATCATCCCGTTGAGCTGGTCCATGTACTTGGCCTTGCGGTTTATCCACAGGTGGATGCCACCTTTGCCCACATCCACCCCGTGGAACTGCATGTAGCCATCACTGGTCGGCGTGTCGCCGCCCACCAGCACCGGCTTCTTCCATTCATCAATGTAGGTCAGGATGGCCGCCTGCTTGCCCGCCATCCAGGTAGCCGGGGTCCACAGATACGGGGTCAGCTCCAGCCCTTCATTGGCCTTGGCATCGTAATGGCCGGCACTGATCTGCTTGCGCGCCGTGGTCAGTTGGCCATTGCTGCGGTCCTTTAACAGCAGGCTCACGCCGATCACATTCTGCGGCTTCACGTTGTAGCCGTACCTGGGGTCCGAGGCGACCATGCGCACCAGCTCTTCGGAGGCCGCTGAAATCACGTACACCTCGATGCCATTCTCCATCAGCTTGTTGTAGAGCTCGGCCTGGCCCTTGAACACCTTGGGCGGCTGGACCTCGATGGTCTTGACCTGGTCACCTTCGTAATAAGTACTGGGGATCGGCTTGGTAGACGCCATCAGTTCATCCACCTGCACCTTCAATTCCTTCAGGGTAAAACCCGAGAACACCTGGGCCACCCACGGGTAGCAGACCATGTCGTCGACTTCGCACAACCGGTAGTAGTAGCTGAACAGGCTTTCCTTGTGCTCGGCAGTGTCCTTGAACGGCATCAGCTTCAGCGAGGGGTCAAGCTTGTCGCGGCTCAGCAGGCCCTTGTTTTCCATGAACGGCAGCAGGGCTTCTTCCAGGTCATAGCGGTAGCTGGTGTTGTCCATGTCGAACACCGCGTAGTTACCCTTGTTGGCATTGGCAGCGATCATGCTGTCGAGCTGCTTGGCGGCCTCGGCGGGCCAATGCTTGAGCTCGGTGGCGAAGGTTTCGATACTGAACAGCAGGGACAGGCCGATGGCGGCGGCTTTCACAGCGACTTTCATGTACGAATCTCCTGAAATGACCCAGAAACGCTAGTGCAACAATCCCCACTGCCAACCCTCCATAACGACCTCCATACAGCCGCAAACGCCGCGTTGATTGCAATCCGCGACACTTCGTTATTCCATAAACGACTATGAAAATTCCATTTGGGTATAAATTCGTTTGTTTTCAGGCTGTTAGCATTTCCGTTCGCAATCGCTCACAGAGGCGATGCCACTTCTGCTTTTTTCTGCTGGAGCTTCAATGAACCTGCCGCTGTCTCTTAACCTGCTGGCGTTCCTGGCCCTGTTGCTGGGCCTGGCACAAACCCGCCGCACTGACTGGAGCCTGGCCAAGAAGGTACTGCTGGGCCTGGTGCTTGGCGTCGTCTTCGGCCTGGCCCTGCACACGATCTACGGCGCTGGCCACCCCGTGCTCAAGGCCACCATCGCCTGGCTCGACCTGGTCGGCAACGGCTATGTCGGCCTGTTGCAGATGATTGTCATGCCGCTGATCTTCGCCTCGATCCTCAGTGCCGTGGCGCGCCTGCACAATGCCTCATCGCTGGGCCGCATCAGCGTGCTGAGCATCGGCACCCTGCTGCTGACCACCGCCATCGCCGCGCTGATCGGCATCGTGCTCACCAACCTGTTCGGCCTGAGTGCCGAAGGCCTGGTGGCCGGTGTGCAGGAAAGCGCGCGCATGCAGGTTATCCACAGCGACTACGCCGGCAAGGTCGCCGACCTCAATATCCCGCAGCTGCTGCTGTCGTTCATCCCCAGCAACCCGGTGGGTGACCTGGCGCGGGCCAAGCCGACCTCGATCATCAGCGTGGTGATCTTCGCCGTGTTCGTCGGCCTGGCCGCGCTGCAGCTGATCAAGGACGATGCCGAGAAAGGCGAGCGCGCCCTGTCGGCCATCGACACCCTGCAAGCCTGGGTGATGCGCCTGGTGCGGGTGGTAATGAAACTGACCCCGTATGGCGTGCTGGCGTTGATGACCAAGGTGGTGGCCAGCTCGAACATGGAAGACATCCTCAAGCTGGGCAGCTTTGTGGTGGTGTCGTACCTGGGGCTGGGGCTGATGTTCGTGGTGCATGCCGTGATCCTGGCTGCGACCGGAGTGAGCCCGCTGCGCTTCTTCCGCAAGGTGTGGCCGGTGCTGACCTTCGCCTTCACCAGCCGCTCCAGCGCCGCCAGCATTCCGCTGAACATCGAAGCGCAAACCCGCCGCCTGGGTGTGCCGCAGTCGATTGCCAGCTTCAGCGCATCGTTCGGCACCACCATTGGCCAGAACGGCTGCGCCGGCCTCTATCCCGCCATGCTGGCGGTGATGGTGGCACCGGCGGTGGGCATCGATACCTTCGACCCGCTGTGGATCGCTACCCTGGTGGCCATCGTCACGCTGAGTTCCGCTGGGGTTGCCGGCGTGGGTGGCGGTGCCACCTTTGCCGCATTGATCGTGCTGCCCGCCATGGGCTTGCCGGTGGAACTGGTGGCGTTGCTGATTTCCGTAGAGCCGCTGATCGACATGGGGCGTACGGCGCTGAACGTGAACGGTTCGATGACCGCGGGCGTGGTCACCAGCCAGCTGCTGAAAGAGACCGACAAGGACGTGCTGGCCGGCGATGAACATGCCGAATTGAGCCACTCCTGACAGATCGCCGGGGGCGCTTCGCGCCCCCGACATCTCAAACCTTGTCCCAAACCTCGAAGTGATAAGCAGGCTTACCTTCCTCAACCTGTGCCTCACTCGACTCCAGCTTCCAATGCTCCTCATCAAACGCAGGAAACCAGGCATCCCCTTCCGGCGCCATTTCCACCCGCGTCAGGTACATGCGGCTGACCAGCCCCTTCTCCAGCGCCTGGCCATACAGCTGCGCCCCGCCAATCAGCATCAGCTCTTCAACGCCCTGCTCGCGCGCCCACTGCTCGGCCCGCACCAGCGCCTCTTCAAGCGACGCAAACACCTCGGCACCCGCCAGTTCAAGCCCCCGCTGGCGGCTGACGACGATATTCAACCGCCCAGGCAGCGGCCGCCCCAGCGAATCCCAGGTCTTGCGCCCCATGATGATCGGCTTGCCCAGGGTGGTGGCCTTGAAGTACTTGAAATCCCCAGGCAAATGCCAGGGCATGGAATTGTCGATGCCGATCACGCGGTTCTCGGCATAAGCCGCGATCAGGCTAAGAGGGAGTGATGTATTCATGCCAGCGAGGATAGCACCGGGCGTGTGGGTTATGCTTCTGCCCTGACCTGTGCAATGGAAGACCATGTGACTGAACCGACTCCACTGGACAAGCGCTGGCTCACCGAAGCGGTACGCCTGCGCGAGGAACACGCCGGCCCCCTGGAGGACCAGGAAGCCAACCGCCGCGCCCGCCAGTTGGGCGGCGACCTGGCGGCCCGCATCGAAACCCGTGCACTGTTCCTGGCCGAACGCGACGGCATGAGCGCCGCCCTGCGCCACTGGAAGCAAGGTGCGCGCCTGGCGCTGCTGGCCTTGTTGCTGATGGCCGTGCTCAGCGGCGCGGGCCTGGCCCTGGCCGCCCTGGGTGATGGGCAGCGACCGGTGAACGTATTCTGGGCCCTGGGCAGCCTGCTCGGGCTGAACCTGCTGATGCTGCTGGGCTGGGCCATCGGTTTTGCCCTGAGCGGCGAGCATGGCGCGGGCCTAGGGCGCCTGTGGCTATGGCTGAGTGAACGCTTTGCCCGCGATGCCCAGGCCGCACACCTGGCACCTGCGCTGCTGGTACTGCTGCAACGCCAACGCCTGAACCGCTGGCTGCTCGGCCTGCTGGCGCATGGCCTGTGGCTGCTGGCCATGCTCACCGCCCTGGGCATGCTGTTGGCCTTGCTGGCGACCCGGCGCTATGGCTTTGTCTGGGAAACCACGCTGCTTGCCGCCGACCCGTTCATCCACCTGACCCAAGCCCTGGGTGCCTTGCCTTCGCTGCTGGGCTTTGCCGTGCCCGACGAAGCCATGATCCGCGCCAGCGGTGACACCTTGCCGGCCCTGGAGCAAGCCCGCCAGGCCTGGGCCAGCTGGTTGCTAGGGGTGGTGCTGGTGTTCGGCCTGTTACCACGCCTGGTACTGGCCGCATTGTGCCTGTGGCGCTGGCGCCAGGGCCGCGAGCGGCTGGCGCTGGACCTGAGCCTGCCCGGCTACGCGCAACTGCGTGATGCACTGATGCCACGCAGCGAACGCATCGGCGTGCAGGACGCTGCGCCCCAGGCCCTGCCGCAGTTTGCCGCCGGCCAGCTGGAAAGCGGCAGCAGCGGCGCCCTGCTGGTAGGCCTGGAGCTCGACGACCAGCGCCCCTGGCCGCCCGCACTGCCGAAAAGCGTGATCGATGCGGGCGTGCTCGACAGCCGCGAGTCGCGCAACCGGCTGCTCGAACAACTCAGCCGCTTTCCCCCGGCACGCCTGGCCATCGCCTGCGACCCCCGGCGCTCGCCCGACCGCGGCAGCCTGGCGTTGCTCGCCGAACTGGCGCGCAATGCCGGCGCAACTCGTATCTGGCTGCTGCAGGCTGCACCGGGCCAGGCCGTCGATGCCCAGCGCCTCGGCGATTGGCACGAAGCCCTTGACCGCCTTGGCCTGCAGCATGCCGACACCTCACCACTGACCTGGCTGGAGCATGGCCATGACTGAGCCACTGAAACTGGCCGTGGTCGGCCATACCAACGTCGGCAAGACCTCGCTGCTGCGCACGCTGACCCGCGACGTAGGCTTTGGCGAAGTGTCCCACCGCCCCAGCACCACCCGCCATGTAGAAGGTGCGCGCTTGTCGGTGGACGGCGAACCCTTGCTGGAGCTGTACGACACCCCGGGCCTGGAGGATGCCATCGCCTTGCTCGACTACCTCGAGCGGCTGGAACGCCCAGGCGAGCGCCTGGACGGCCCGGCCCGCCTGGAGCGCTTTCTGCAAGGCAGCGAGGCGCGCCAGCGTTTCGAGCAGGAGGCCAAGGTGCTGCGCCAGTTGCTGGCCAGCGATGCCGGCCTGTATGTAATCGATGCGCGCGAGCCGGTGCTGGCCAAGTACCGCGATGAACTGGAAGTGCTGGCCAGCTGCGGCAAGCCATTGCTGCCGGTGCTCAACTTCGTCGCCAGCCACCAGCACCGCGAGCCGCAATGGCGTGAAGCCCTTGCCCGGCTTGGCCTTCACGCGTTGGTGCGGTTCGACAGCGTGGCCCCGCCCGAGGATGGCGAGCGCCGTTTGTACGAAAGCCTGGCCCTGCTGCTGGAGGACGCCCGCCCAGCCCTGCAGCGGCTGATCGACGACCAGCAGGCACAGCGCCTGGCCCGCCAGCACAGTGGCAAGCGGCTGATTGCCGAGCTACTGCTGGACTGCGCCGCCTGCCGGCGTAGCGTCGAGGCCGAGCCCGCGGCCGAAGCCAAGGCCATAGAGGCGCTGCGCCAGGACATACGCCAACGTGAACAGCGTTGCGTCGAAGCCTTGCTCAAGCTGTATGCCTTCCGCCGCGAGGATGCCCATGCCAGCGACCTGCCGTTGCTGGATGGCCGCTGGGGCGATGACCTGTTCAATCCTGAAACCCTGAAGCTGCTGGGCGTGCGCCTGGGCAGCGGCGTGGCGGCCGGAGCTGCAGCCGGGGCCGGGGTCGATCTGCTGGTCGGCGGGCTTACCCTCGGCGCGGCAGCGCTGGCCGGGGCGATTGCCGGCGGCGCGCTGCAGACGGCGCGCAACTATGGCTCGCGGTTGCTGGGCAAGCTCAAGGGCAAGCGCGAGCTGACGGTCGACGACACGGTGTTGCGCCTGCTGGCTTTGCGTCAGCAGCAGTTGATGGTGGCGCTGGATAACCGCGGGCATGCGGCGCAAGACAGCATCAGGCTGGGTGAGCTGGAGGAGAAGGCCTGGCGCGAGGGCAAGTTGCCAGAGGCACTGGTGAAGGCCCGGGCGCATCCGCAATGGTCGACGCTCAACCCAGGGGCAAAGCTGAATCAGGCTGAGCGGCAGGAACAGCTGGAGGCACTGGTTTCCCAATTTTGAGTGGCCAGGTCTGGCCCCTTCGCGGGCACGCCCGCTTCCACAGCGATAGCGCACAGCCATGGACCTGCGCAGTACCTGTGGGAGCGGGCATGCCCGCGAAGAGGCCGGTACAGGTTACTGCTGGGCCACCTTCTCCGACTTGCCGTCGTAGCGCTTGCGCCACTCGGCCAGAATCTGGTCACGGTTCTTCGATGCCCAGGCAAAGTCGTTCTTGATCAGGCGCTGCTCATAGTCCGCCGGTAGCTCGGTCTGCGGCTTGGCAATACCCGGCGCGGCCAGCACGGCGAAGTTCTCCTTGTACAGCTCCATGGCCGCCGGGCTGGCCGAGAAATCAGCCAGGCGCTTGGCCGCATCCGCCTTGGGCGAGCCCTTGATCACCGCAGTCGCCTCGATCTCCCAGCCCAGGCCTTCCTTCGGCAACACGATGTCCAGCGGCGCGCCCTGGCGCTTTAGCTGCACGGCCGGGTACTCGAACGAGATACCGATCGGAAACTCCCCCGCTGCCGCCAGCTTGCACGGCTTGGAGCCGGAGTGAACGTACTGGCCGATGTTCTGGTGCAGCGCGTCCATGTAGGCCCAGCCTTGCGGCTCGCCAAAGGTCTGCAGCCAGGCGCTCACGTCAAGGAAGCCGGTACCCGACGAGGCCGGGTTCGGCATGACGATCTTGCCCTTGTACTCAGGCTTGGTCAGGTCCTGCCAGCTCACCGGCTTGCTCAGGCCCTGCTTCTCGGCCTCGATGGTGTTGAAGCAGATGGTCGCGGCCCACACGTCCATACCCACCCAGGCCGGTGGGTTGGCAGCGTCGCGGTAGTTGCCGGAAATCTTGCCCAGGTCCTTGGGTGCATAGGCTTCCAGCATGCCGTTCTGGTCAAGAATGGCCAGGCTGGACGCCGCCAGGCCCCACACCGCGTCGGCTTGCGGGCGGTCTTTTTCGGCCAGCAGCTTGGCGGTGATGATACCGGTGGAATCGCGGACCCACTTGATCTCGATGTCCGGGTTGGCTTTTTCGAAGGCCTGTTTGTAGCTCTTCAGCTGTTCGGCTTCCAGGGCGGTGTAGACCGTCAGCTGGGTACCGGCGGCCGAAGCCTGCAGGCTGAACACGGCGCAAACGGCAGCGGCAAGTGCAAGGTGCTTGTACATGGGTAGGTTCCTTACAGGTCAGACGGTCGCGGCGCGTTGGCGCCAGGCTTGGGAGCGGCGCAACAGGCCGCGTGAGGCTGCGGCCAGCAGCAGTGAAGCGCCGGCACTGGTCAGCAGAATCAGGGTGGACATGGCGGCGGCACCGCCAACGTTGCCGGCGTCATCCATGTTCAGCACGGCAACGGCCGCCAGGATGGTGTCGGGGCTGTACAGGAAGATCGCCGCCGACACGGTGGTCATCGCCGAAACGAACAGGTAGCGGATGATGTCCAGCAGCGCCGGCAGGCAGATCGGTACGGTCACGCGCAGGAAGTGCTTGTACAGCGGCGCCTTCAGCGACAGCGCGGCGGCCTCGAACTCGCCATCAAGCTGGCGCAGCGCGGTGGTTGCGGTCATCTGCGCAGTGGTCAGGTAATGGGCGATGGTGCACACCACCAACAGCCCCATGCTGCCGTACAGCACATGCAGCGGGTTGCCGTTCAGGTTGAAGAAGAAGACGTAACCCAGGCCCAGCACCAGGCCCGGCACGGCCATGGGGATGAAGCTGAGCAGGCGCAGCACCTGGTTGAGCAGCCGCTGGCCCTGGGTCTTCTCCATCAGGTAGGCACCGGTGAAGATCACGATGCTGCCGATCAGCGCGGTGCCGATGGCCATGCTCACGCTGTTGCGGTAGGCCAGCCAGCCGCCACCTGCGGTGTCTTCGAACATGTAGTGCCGCAGCGACAATGACAGGTTGTACGGCCAGAACGTGACCAGCGACGAATACACCGCCATGCCGATCACCAGCAGCAAAACCGCGCACACCAGCAGCACAATGGCCAGGAAGCAGGCATCGCGGCCACGCGATGGCTTGGGCTCGAACACCTGGGCACGGCCGCTCATGGCCTCGCCCTGGCGCCGGCGCAGCCAAGCGTCGACGCTGAAGCTGAACAGGGCCGGCAACAACAGCACCATGCCGATGAGCGCACCACGGCCGAACTGTTGCTGGCCGACAACCGCCTTGTAGGCCTCCAGCGCCAGCACCTGATAGTCGCCACCGACCACCACCGGCACACCGAAGTCGGTGATGGTCAGGGTGAACACCAGGCAGAACGCCGCGAACACCGCCTGGCGAGTGGCCGGCCAGGTGATGCTGGCAAACGCCCGCGATGGGCCGGCGCCCATGCTGGAGGCGGCATCGAACAGGCGGGCATCGGCCAGTGACAGCGCCGACAGCAGAATCATCAGCGCATGCGGAAAGGTGTAGATGGCCTCGCCCAGCACGATGCCCCAGAAGCCGTAAATGTTGTCGCTGAGCAGCCCGCGCAGCAGCCCTTGGTTACCGAACAGGTAGACCAAAGCGATGGCCGGCAGCATCGACGGCGCCAGCAGCGGCAGCAGCGAAATCCCCCGCCACAGGCCCTTGGCCGGGATCAGCGTGCGCTGCAGGGCATAGGCAAACAAGTAGGCCAGCGGTACCACGATGGCCGCGACGGTGAACGCCACCGACAGGCTGTTGCCCAGCAACCAGTGGAAGTTGTCGCTGGCGAACAGTTCACGGGCTGCCAGCAAGCCGCCGCCCTGGCCCGCGTCAGCGCTGAAGCCACGCCAGAAGATCGCCAGCAGCGGCATCAGCACGGCCAGCACCAACAGGATCAGCAGCAGGCTCTTGCCGCCGACCACGAACAACCGGTCACCCAGGGCGACGCCAGCACGCGCGGCTTTGGCCTGGCTCAACGGCAGGGACATTGGCGCGGCCATCTCAGGCAAACACCTGCAGGCTCTGTGGCGGCAGCGCCACCCAGATGTCCTGCGAACCCAGGCGCGGCATGGCTTCGGGGGCCAGCTCGGCCAGCAGGGCATGACCTGGCAAGGCCTTGAGCTCAAAACTCATGCGGCAGCGATTACCGAGAAAGGTGATTTCGCGGACCATGGCCGGGAACAGGTTTTCTTCGTGTACCACCGGGTTGACCGTGATCGCCTCCGGGCGGCAGAACAGCCGGCCACTGCTGGCCTGGGCCGACCCCGGGGCCAGGCGCATGTTCATGTCGCCGACCTGGGCATGGCTGTCGCCGCTGCGCTGGAACGGCAGCCAGTTGCCTTGGCCGACGAACTCGGCAACGAACGGCGTGGCCGGCTGGTCGTAGATTTCCTGCGGGGTGGCGTACTGCTCGACCTGGCCGTTGTTCATCACCGCAATGCGGTCGGCCATCAGCATGGCCTCGTCCTGATTGTGGGTCACCATCAGGGTGGTGATGCCCAGCTGGCGTTGCAGCTGGCGCAGCTCGGTGCACAGGTGCTCGCGTACCCGGGCGTCCAGCGCCGACATCGGCTCGTCGAGCAGTAGCAGGGATGGCGACGGCGCCAGCGCGCGGGCCAGGGCCACACGTTGCTGCTGGCCACCGGAGAGCTGGCCTGGGTATTTCTTCTCGCTGCCAGAAAGGCCTACCAGTTCGAGCATTTCGGCCACCCGCTGGCGGGCCTGCTCGCGGCCACTGCCGGTCAGGCCGTAGGCGATGTTGGCTTCGACGGTCAGGTTGGGGAACAGCGCGTAGGACTGGAACAGGATGCCGTAGTCACGGGCCTGGGGCGGCAGCTCGGAGATATCACGCTCGCCGATGTACAGCGTGCCGCGGTCCTGGCGCTCCAGGCCGGCGATGCAGCGCAGCAGGGTGGTCTTGCCACAGCCGGACGGGCCGAGCAGGCACACCAGTTCGCCCGCGGCGATGTCCAGCGATACATCGTTGAGCGCCGTAAAGGCACCGAAGCGCTTGTGGATGTTGCGCACTTGCATCTGTGCGCCGGGGGTGGTGTGGTTCATGGCAGGGCCTCATCGAAGAGATGGGGCCATGCTAGGAAGGCTGTGCGAAGGTTCTGTGGCTTTAAGGCAAAAGCCGGTGATAGTGGTATAGGCAGATTTTGTACTGGCTGTGAGGGCCCTATCGCCGGCAAGCCAGCTCCCACAGGTACACCTGCGCCCTTGAGAGCTATGCAGTCTCTGTGGGAGCTGGCTGCCGGCGATAGGGCCAGTACAGCCATTAAAGAATTATCAGAAGTGCGAGCCGGCCACTTCCTGCGCCACCCCAAGAAAGGCAGCCGGCAACCGGGCCTGGCGCCGTTCTTTCAGGCAATACAGGTATTCATGCATCACCGGCGCATCCTCCAGCACCAGCACCCGCAGCTCCGGGTTGTGGGGCACCTCGTGGCGGGCAATCACGCTGATGCCGATGTTGCGCAGCACCGCCTCGCGGATCGACTCGCGGCTGCCGATTTCCAGCAAAGCGCCAGCCTGAACCCCGGCCTCCTGCATCATCTGCTCGGTCAGCTTGCGGGTGGTCGAGCCCTTTTCGCGCATCAACAGGCAATGCCCGGCCACCACGTCGATGGACACCGTCTGGCGATGGGCCAACGGGTGGTTGCGGTGCACCGCCACCACCAGTGGATCGGTGCCCAGCACCCGCCGCACCAGCCGGGCGTCCTCCACCAGTTGCGACGACGCGGCGATATCCACCCGGTAGTCTTCGAGCATTTCCAGCACCTGCTGCGAGTTGCCGATCTCCACCGCTACATCCACCTGCGGCAAGCGTTCGCGGTAGATCTTCACCAGGTCGAGAATGTAGTAAGGCGCCGTGGCGGCGATGCGCAAGCTGCCTTGAGCCTGGCCGCTGTTGCGCAGCTCGAACTCGATATCGGCCTCCTGTTGCAGCAGCGCCTTGACCATCGGCAGCAGTCGCACGCCCTCTTCGCTCAGCACCAGGCGCCGCCCGCCCCGGTAGAACAGCTCTACCGCGTAGTGGCTTTCCAGGTTGCGAATCTGCGTGGTCACCGTGGGCTGGCTGAGCCCGAGCTTCTTCGCCGCCAGGGTGATGCTGCCCAGGCGGGCCACCATGTAAAAGGCTTTTAGCTCCGAACTCAGCATGCACATCCTCTATTTGCGCAAAAGGCGCAAGCCGTTGAACACCACCAGCAGGCTCACGCCCATGTCGGCGAACACTGCCATCCACAGGGTGGCCATGCCGGCAAAGGTAATCGCCAGGAATATCGCCTTGACGCCCAACGCCAGAACGATGTTCTGCATGAGGATCGCCGCACTTTGGCGCGACAGCCTGACGAAGGCCGGGATTTTCCGCAAGTCGTCGTCCATCAGTGCCACATCGGCCGTTTCGATGGCGGTGTCGGTACCAGCGGCGGCCATGGCAAAACCGATCTCGGCACGGGCCAGCGCCGGGGCGTCGTTTATGCCGTCACCGACCATGCCCACGCGATGGCCCTGTGCGTACAGGGCTTCGATGGTTTTCAGCTTGTCGCCTGGCAGCAGGTTGCCCTCGGCGCGGTCGATACCGACCACGGCGGCGATGGCCTGCGCGGTATGCGGATTGTCACCGGTCAGCATGACAGTCTTGATGCCCAGCTCATGCAGTTCGGCGATGGCCTGCCGGCTGCTGTCCTTGACCGTATCGGCCACGGCAAACAGGGCCAGTGGGCCGCTGCGGTCTAGTAGCAGGACCACGGTCTTGCCCTGGCGCTCCAGCGTATCCAGCAGGGCTTCCAGCTCGGGCGAGCACAGCCCCAGTTCCTCCACCAGGCGGTGGTTGCCCAGGTGGTAGACCTCGCCAGCGATGGTGCCACGCACGCCGCGCCCGGCCAGGGCAGCGAAGTCATCGACCTCGCTCAAGGCCAGGCCTTGCTCCTTGCCGAACTGGGCAATGGCGCGGGAAACCGGGTGGTCCGAACGTTCGCCCAGGCTGGCGGCCAGCGCTTGGGCGCGGCCTTCGAACAGCGCCACCAGTACCTTGGCGTCGGTCTGCACCGGCTTGCCGTGGGTGATGGTGCCGGTCTTGTCCAGGGCCAGGTAATCCAGGTGGCGGCCGCCTTCCAGGTACACCCCGCCCTTGATCAGGATGCCTTTGCGCGCAGCAGCGGCCAGGCCGCTGACGATGGTCACCGGGGTCGAGATAACCAGGGCGCACGGGCACGCGACCACCAGCAGCACCAGAGCGCGGTACACCCAGTCGAACCAGCTTGCGGCCATGAACAGCGGCGGGATCACCGCCACGGCCAGGGCGATGGCAAACACCACCGGGGTATAGATACGCGAAAACTGGTCGACGAAGCGCTGGGTAGGCGCCCGCGCGCCTTGCGCCTCCTCCACGGCCTTGATGATCCGCGCCAGAGTCGATTGCCCGGCGCCGGCGGTGACGCGGTATTCCAGTGCCCCCGCCTGGTTGATGGTACCGGCGAACAGCTTGTCGCCTACGACCTTCTCCACAGGCAGGCTTTCGCCGGTGATCGGCGCCTGATCGACGCTGGATTGCCCATTGACCACTTCACCGTCCAGGCCGATGCGTTCGCCGGGGCGCACCCGCACTAACGCGCCGATGGCCACTTCGCGCACTTCCACTTCGCGCCATTGGCCATCTGCCTGCTGCACCGTGGCCATGTCCGGGGTCAGCTGCATCAGCCCGCTGATGGCATTGCGTGCGCGGTCCAGCGAGCGGGCTTCGATCAGCTCGGCAACGGTAAACAGCACCATCACCATGGCCGCTTCGGGCCACTGGCCGATCAGCACGGCGCCGGTCACGGCAATGCTCATCAGCGCATTGATGTTGAGGTTGCGGTTTTTCAGGGCAATCCAGCCCTTCTTGTAGGTGCCCAGGCCGCAGCCAAGAATGGCTGCCAGCGCCAATGCGGCCACCAGCCACTCCGGGGCGAGCGCGGCAAAGTGCACGATTTCGGCGGCAATGGCGGCGACACCCGACAATGCCAGCGGCCACCAGCGGGCCTTGGCGGGTTGTGGCGCGGCGGCGCTACTGTCGCCTTCGGCGTCCAGCGGCTCGGCCTTCATGCCCAAGCTGTCGATGGCTCGCTCAATATCGCCGGTATCGTCCAACGTGTGGCGCACGCCAAGCACCCGGTTGATGAGGTTGAATTCCAGCTGCTCGATACCCGCCAGCTTACCCAGCTTGTCCTGGACCAGGGTCTGTTCGGTGGGGCAGTCCATGGCCTGGATGCGGAAACGGCTGAGCTGCGCCTGTGCACTGGCCGTTTCGGTCAGTTGCACCAGAGACGGCGCGGCTTTGGAGCCGCAGCAGCTGTGGCTGTGGGCGGCGTGCCCATGGTCGTCATCGCCATGGCCGTGATCGTGCGGGTGCTTGTGTTCGTGGCTGACAGGCTGGTTCATGGGGTCGTCCTTAAAGTGAGCCTGTTGCCAAGTGAACACCCTGTAGCCACTATAGGGTCAAGCCACTTGCTGGAGATTTCGTGATGAAGATCGGAGAACTGGCCAAAGCCACCGACTGCGCGGTGGAAACCATCCGCTACTACGAGCGTGAAAACCTGCTGCCCGAGCCTGCCCGTACAGAAGGCAACTACCGGCTGTATACCCAGGCCCACGTGGAACGGCTGACCTTCATCCGCAACTGCCGCACCCTGGACATGACCCTGGACGAAATCCGCAGCCTGCTGCGCCTGCGCGACAGCCCCGACGACTCGTGCGGCAGCGTCAATGCGCTGATCGACGAACACATCGAGCATGTGCAGGCGCGGATCGATGGCTTGGTGGCGTTGCAGGCGCAGCTGGTGGAGCTGCGGCAGCGCTGCAATGCGCAGGGGAATGAATGCGCGATCTTGCAGCAACTGGAGACGAACGGGGCGGTATCGGTGCCGGATACCGAGCATTCGCATGTGGGGCGCAGTCACGGGCATTGAGCCAAAAGCTTCGCGGGTGAACCCGCTCCCACAGGGACCGCGCACGACTTAGGCCTGTGCAATACCCTGTGGGAGCGGGTTCACCCGCGAAGAGGCCAGTTCAAACAATGGAGATCTATCAGACCGCCATCGGCGCTGTCATCGGCGCATGGTGCTCATAGCCTTCCAGCCAGAAATCACTCGGCTCGATCTTCTCCAACCACTCTGGCTCATACTTGCCCGTCTCGGCAAACGCCGGCACACGGTCGCTGATCACCAGCTTCGGCGCTTCCAGCGGCTCGCGCTTGAGCTGCTCGTTCAGCATGTCCAGGTGGTTTTCGTACACATGGGCATCGCCGATGAAGTAGGTGAACCAGCGCGGGGTGTAACCGGTCAGGCGGCCGAACAGCGACAGCAGCGCCGCGCCTTCGGTGAGGTTGAACGGTGTGCCCAGGCCCAGGTCGTTGGAGCGGATGTAAAGGGTCAGGGAAATTTCCTTGGTCTCTACATTCGGGTGGAACTGGTACAGCAGGTGACACGGCGGCAGGGCCATCTCGTCCAGCTGCGCGCAGTTCCAGCCGTGGAACAGGATGCGGCGGCTGCCCGGGTCGTTGGCGATGGTGTCCAGGCACTGGCGCACCTGGTCGATGGCCTTGTACAGAATGACGAAGGCGACGCCGTCCTCTTCGTCCTGGGCGATACGGCGAAAGCCTGCCTTCTCGGCCATTTCGATAGCGGCCGGGTTGCTAAGCGGGATGCGCTTGTAGCCTGGCCACTGACGCCATTGCACGCCGTAGATCTCGCCCAGGTCGTCATGGCCCTGGCGGAACGGGTTGGCCAGCCACTGGGCGTTCTCGTTGGCGTTCTGGTCCCAGACCTTGCAGCCCAGCTCACGGAATTCACCGGCGTTTTTCACGCCCCGCAGGAAGCCGACCATCTCGCCGATCGCCGACTTGAACGCCAGCTTGCGCGTGGTGATGGCCGGGAAACCCTTCTGCAGGTCGAAGCGCAGCATGGCGCCCGGCATGCTGATGGTACGGATGCCGGTGCGATTGCCTTGCAACGTACCGTTCTCGATGACTTCACGGACCAGATCTAGATACTGTTTCATGACTTTCCTGTAACAAGAACGGCAGGAGGATCGCCCCTGCCGTGAAAATCATACGGCTGGTTTTGCCGTAGGTTTGCGGTTGTAGGCCAACCAGATCAAGAAGATGCCGCCGACGATCATCGGCACGCAGAGCAACTGACCCATGGTCAACCAGCCGAAGGCAATGTAGCCAAGCTGGGCATCAGGCACCCGCACAAACTCCACGATAAAGCGGAAAATGCCGTAGAACAGCGCGAACATGCCGGAAACGGCCATGGTCGGACGCGGTTTGCGCGAGTACAACCAGAGAATCACGAATAATGCCACACCTTCTAGGGCAAACTGGTACAGCTGCGACGGATGACGGGGCAACTGGGCGGGGTCGCTGAACGGCGGGAACACCATCGCCCACGGTACGTCGGTCGCCTTGCCCCACAGCTCGGCGTTGATGAAGTTGCCGATACGCCCGGCACCCAGGCCGATCGGCACCAGCGGGGCAACGAAGTCCATCAGCTCGAAGAACGACTTGTTGTTGCGCTTGCCGAACCACAATGCCGCCAGCATCACGCCGATGAAGCCGCCGTGGAACGACATGCCGCCCTTCCACACTTCGAAGATCAGCGTCGGGTTGGCCAGGTAGGCATGCAGGTCGTAGAACAGCACATAACCCAGGCGGCCACCGACGATCACCCCCATCGATAACCAGAACACCAGGTCGGACAGCTTCTCGCGGCTCCAGGTGGGGTCGAAGCGGTGCAGCCGGCGCGAAGCCAGCAGCCAGGCGCCGCCGATGCCGATCAGGTACATCAGCCCGTACCAATGGATTTTCAGCGGCCCGATGGCCAGGGCCACGGGGTCTATCTGCGGGTAAGGCAGCATGGAACTTCCTCTCGATTCAAATCAAAAAGCTGAGGCCGACACAGAACAGCAGCGCTGCGAACAGGCGTTTCAACAAACGGGGCGACAGCTTGTGCGCCAGGCGCGCGCCAAAGCGGGCGAAAAACATGCTGGTCACGGCAATGCCGACCATCGCCGGCAGGTACACATAACCCAGGCTATGGGCGGGCAGGTGCTCCTCGCGCCAGCCCAGCAGCATGAAGCTCAGGGCACTGGCCACGGCAATCGGCAAGCCACAGGCCGAGGACGTGGCCACCGCCTGCTGCATGGGCAGGCTGCGCCAGGTCAGGAACGGCACAGTCAGCGAACCACCGCCGATGCCGAAAATGGCCGAGGCCCAGCCAATCACCCCACCGGCCCCGATCAAGGCGGGTTTGCCGGGGATGCCGCGGCTTGCCTTGGGTTTGAGGTCCAGGGCCATCTGCGCAGCGATGACCAGGGCGAACACGCCGATGATCTTCTGCAGCAGCGGGCCCTGGATCAGCGAGGCGGTCTTGGCACCGACACCGGCCCCCAGCAGGATGCCGAGGGTCATCCAGGCGAAGATCGGCCATTGCACCGCACCCTTGCGGTGGTGCTCAAGCACAGCGTTGATCGAAGTGAACACGATGGTTGCCAGTGACGTGCCGACTGCCAGGTGGGTCAGCACCGAAGCATCGAAGCCCTGCAAGGTGAAGCTGAACACCAGCACCGGCACGATGATGATGCCACCGCCCACGCCGAACAGCCCGGCCAGCACACCGGCACAGGCGCCCAACAGCAGATAGAGCACGAATTCCATTCGGCTTCCCCGAAAAATCAATCCGGCATGGTAACGGAAGCCGGGCTCGGGGCTCTAGTGAACTCTGTGTCAGGATGGATCCGCCCCGCTGCTGTGGGTACAGTGACAAAAAACACAGAGGCCCAACCGATGTGCCTGATCGTATTTGCCTGGCGGCCGGGGCACACCCTGCCGCTGATCGTGGCGGCCAACCGCGACGAGTTCTATGCCCGCCCTACCCAGCCCCTGGCTGCCTGGGAGGATACGCCTGGAGTGTATGCCGGGCGCGACCTGGAAGCCGGTGGTACCTGGCTGGGGATAGGCCCGCAGGGGCGCTTTGCCGCGCTGACCAACATCCGCGATCCGGGCCAGGCACTGGGCCCGCGCTCGCGAGGCGAACTGGTGGCGGCATACCTGCAGGGTGAACTTGGTGTCGAGGCTTACTTGGACCAGGTGGCCAGCCGCAGTGGGCAGTATTCGGGGTTCAACCTGCTGGTGGGTGATGGGCGACAGCTGGGTTACCTGCACGCCCGTGACGCCACGCCGTGCCTGCTGGACGCTGGGGTGTTCGGGTTATCCAACGCAGGGCTGGATACGCCGTGGCCAAAGCTGGTGAAGGCACGTAGCGGGCTGGAGGGCCTGCTGGAAACACC
This sequence comes from Pseudomonas sp. BP01, assembly GCF_022760795.1. Classification (NCBI taxonomy): domain Bacteria; kingdom Pseudomonadati; phylum Pseudomonadota; class Gammaproteobacteria; order Pseudomonadales; family Pseudomonadaceae; genus Pseudomonas; species Pseudomonas sp. BP01. The sequence continues at coordinate 33,516 of NZ_JAFBKA010000025.1, read as the reverse complement.
GGAGCCGGATAGGCTGCTGGCTTTGCTGGCGGATAACGAGCCAGCGGCGGATGGCGACCTGCCCGAGACAGGCGTGGGAGTGGCGACCGAGAAATTGCTGTCGAGCGTATTCATCGCCAGTCAGAATTACGGGACCCGGGCGAGTACGGTGTTGATCGTGGATGATCAGGGACGAAGGCGGCTGATCGAGCGCAGTTTCGGGCCCTTTGGTGGGCATTTGGGTGAGGTTGAAGTGCTGGTCTGATCATTTGATGCTGCTTGTGCCGGCCTCTTCGCGGGCTTGCCCGCTCCCACAGAAGCCCCACAGGTCCCAGGCCTTGTGCGATCCCTGTGGGAGCGGGCAAGCCCGCGAAGAGGCCGGAACCGGCAACCCTAATTTCAGAGGGTTTTGTTGGCCCCTGGCCCGATCATCCGCGCCAACCCGAGGTTCTTCAGGGCCAGCTGCAGCGAGCTGTGGATAACCTGCGGGTTGTCGTGGCTCAAGGCCTCGGCCAGCAGTTCCTTGGCCTTGCTCATGTTCACCTGACGCAGCATCCACTTCACCTTCGGCAGGTTGGTGGCGTTCATCGACAAGCTGTCGAAGCCCATGGCCATCAGCAGGATCGCCGCTGCCGGGTCACCGGCCATCTCACCGCAGATGCTCACCGGCTTGCCTTCGCCATGGGCGTCGCGCACTACAGTGCTCAGCGCTTGCAGCACCGCCGGGTGCAGGTAGTCGTACAGGTCGGCAACCCGCGGGTTGTTGCGGTCCACCGCCAGCAGGTACTGGGTCAGGTCGTTGGAGCCGACCGACAGGAAGTCCACCTGCCGCGCCAGTTCCTTGGTCTGGTACACCGCCGCTGGGATTTCCACCATCACGCCCACCGGCGGCATCGGCACGTCGGTGCCTTCGTCACGCACCTCGCCCCAGGCGCGGTGGATCAGGTGCAGCGCTTCTTCCAGCTCGTGGATGCCGGAAATCATCGGCAGCAGGATGCGCAGGTTGTTCAGGCCCTCGCTGGCCTTGAGCATGGCGCGTGTCTGCACCAGGAAAATTTCCGGGTGGTCCAGGGTGACACGGATGCCGCGCCAACCCAGAAACGGGTTTTCTTCCTTGATCGGGAAGTACGACAGCGCCTTGTCACCGCCGATATCGAGGGTGCGCATGGTCACCGGCAGCGGGTGGAAGGCCGCCAACTGCTCACGGTAGATGGCCAGCTGCTCTTTCTCGCTGGGGAAGCGCTGGTTGATCATGAACGGCACTTCGGTGCGGTACAGGCCTACCCCTTCGGCACCGCGCTGCTGGGCACGGGCCACGTCGGCCAGCAGGCCGGTGTTGACCCAGAGCGGCATGCGGTGGCCGTCGGGGGTGACGCATGGCAGTTCGCGCAGGGCATCCAGGCCCTGGGCCAGCTGGCGCTCTTCCTCGACCACTTCGCTGTACTGCTTGCGCAGCACTTCGCTGGGGTTGGTGAACACCTCGCCCTTGTACCCGTCGACAATCAGTTCGATACCGTCGACCTTGGAGTACGGCAGGTCGACCAGGCCCATCACCGTGGGGATGCCCATGGCGCGAGCGAGGATGGCGACGTGGGAGTTGCCCGAACCCAGTACCGAGACCAGGCCCACCAGCTTGCCTTCCGGCACTTCGCCGAGCATGGCCGGTGTCAGCTCTTCACTGACCAGGATGGTGTTGTCGGCATACACCAGCGACTGCGAGCGGGCTTCCTGCAGGTAGGCCAGCAGGCGCCGGCCCAGGTCCTTGACGTCGGAGGCGCGCTCGCGCAGGTAGTCATCGTCCATCAGCTCGAAGCGGCTGACGTGCTCGCCCACCACCTGGCGCAGGGCGCCCTGCGCCCACTGGCCGGTCTTGATGACTTCGGTCACCTCGCCACCCAGCGCTGCATCTTCGAGCATCATCAGGTACACATCGAACAATGCGCGCTCTTCAGGGCGCAGCTGGGTGGCCAGCTTGGCCGACAGCTTGCGCATGTCAGCGCGCACGCCTTCAAGGGCGTTCTGGAACAGCTTGAGTTCCGCGTCGATGTCATCGACGGTCTTGTCCGGCACCACTTCCAGGTCGGCCGGCGGCAGCATCACCACCGCGCGGCCCACGGCAGCGCCAGGCGAGCCAGGTACACCGACGAAGCGCGCTTCCTGGATACCCTTGCCCTGGCGGCCAAGGCCACGGATCGAGCCAGTCGCTTCGGCGTGGGCAATTACCCCGGCAAGCTGGGCGCTCATGGTGACCAGGAAGGCTTCTTCGCCCTCGTCGAACTGGCGGCGCTCCTTTTGCTGAATGACCAACACCCCGACCACGCGGCGGTGGTGAATGATCGGTGCACCCAGGAAAGAGGCGAATTTTTCTTCACCGGTTTCGGCAAAGTAGCGGTAACGCGGGTGGTCGGCGGCGTTTTCCAGGTTCAGCGGCTCTTCCCGGGTACCGACCAGGCCAACCAGGCCTTCGTTGGGGGCCATGCTGACCTTGCCGATGGAGCGCTTGTTCAGGCCTTCGGAAGCCATCAGCACGAAGCGGTTGGTTTCCGGGTCGAGCAGGTAGACGGAGCAGACCTGGCTGCCCATGGCCTCCTTGACGCGCAAGACAATGATCCCCAACGCCGACTTGAGATCTTTGGCGGAGTTTACTTCCTGGACGATCTTGCGCAGCGTATTGAGCATGGCTCGGGGTCGAACTCCGTCGTCAGTCGCGCGTCAGCAGACGCGGTGCTAGCTCTTTCAGGGCGCGTCGGTACACCTCGCGCTTGAATGTCACAACCTGGCCCAGCGGATACCAATAGCTCACCCAGCGCCAGCCGTCGAACTCCGGCTTGCCGGTCAGGTCCATCCGCACCCGTTGTTCGTTGCTGACCAGCCGTAGCAGAAACCACTTCTGCTTCTGGCCAATGCACAGCGGCTGGCTGTGGGTACGTACCAATCGCTGGGGTAAACGATAACGCAACCAGCCACGGGTGCAGGCAAGAATTTCCACATCGTCGCGTTCAAGGCCAACTTCTTCGTTCAGCTCGCGGTACAGGGCGTCTTCCGGCGTCTCGTCAGGGTTGATACCACCCTGGGGGAATTGCCAGGCATCCTGGTTGATCCGTCGAGCCCATAGCACCTGCCCGGCATCATTCGTGAGAATGATCCCGACATTGGGGCGAAAACCATCCGGGTCGATCACGGCAGCAACCTCGCAAACGCATGTCACCGCATTGTTCCACAAAGCTTGCGAGCGCAGCAACGCGCCCGCCAAGCTTATGTGCAGCAGCGTGAAAACTCCGTATTCTGCGGGCCTACCCTGTAGCTGATGCGAGTGACCGCAATGCGCCTGGCTTTATTCGACCTGGACAATACCCTCCTCGGTGGCGACAGCGACCATGCCTGGGGTGATTACCTTTGCGAGCGCGGCATTCTCGACCCGGTCGCCTACAAGCAACGCAATGACGGCTTCTACCAGGAATACCTCAACGGCACCCTGGACCTGCAGGCCTACCTGGCCTTTTCCATGGAGATCCTGGCGGCAACGCCTGTGGCCCAGCTCGACGAATGGCACCGCGACTTCATGCGCGACTGCATCGAGCCGATCATCCTGCCCAAAGCACTGGCCTTGCTGCAGCAGCACCGCGAGGCGGGCGACCAGTTGGTGATCATCACCGCCACCAACCGTTTTGTAACCGCACCGATTGCCCGACGCCTTGGGGTACGGGTATTGCTCGCAACCGAATGCGAGATGCGCGACGGCCGCTATACCGGGCGCAGTACCGATATACCGTGTTTCCGTGAAGGCAAGGTGACGCGGCTGGAACGCTGGATGCTGGAGAACGGCTTCGACCTTGAGGACAGCTACTTCTATAGCGACTCGATGAACGATTTGCCGCTGTTGCAGCAGGTGACGCATGCGGTGGCGGTGGACCCGGACCCGAACCTGCGGGCCGAGGCCGAGAAGCGCGGGTGGCCGGTGGTTTCGCTGCGGGATTGAGGTATTCCTGGGCCGGCCCTTTCGCGGGTGAACCCGCTCCCACAGGTACTGCGCTGCCCTCAGGCCTTGTGCAGTCCCTGTGGGAGCGGGTTTACCCGCGAAGAGGCCGGTACGGGCAACCCAGGACTGTCAGACTGGCTTGGCGCCCATCAGCCCGGCAATGGACAGGAAGCAGACCCCGCTGAACACTGCCAACGCCAGGGTAAACCGCAGCCCCACCACTTCAGCCTTGCGCAGCCGGTTCAGCCGCACCAGCAGCCACCACACGGCAAACGCGCCGACGGTATAGATGACGCTGGACGCCAGCACCCAGGTCTGCCCCAGCGGCCAGCCCACCAGGTGCACCAGCCACCAGCCGGTGAACGGCATGCTTACCAGGCACAGGCCCATCACCAGCCAGATGAACACCAGCGGCCGGCGCAACAGCTTGGCGTAGGCCTCGGCATCGCCTTTGCGGCGAGCGCGCACCGTCCACACCGCCAGGCCCAAGGCGCCCAGCAGCAGCAGGGCGGTGGCGATAATGTGCAGGGTCTTGAGGGTGGTCAGGTGTTCCATGTCTCGGTTGTCCTTGAACAGGCCATTTTGCGGTGGCGTCTTCGCGGGCTTGCCCGCTCCCACAGAGGTATCACAGGCCTTGAGGCTTGCGCAGTACTTGTGGGAGCTGGCTTGCCGGCGATAGGGCCATCAGCCCTAGCTTAGCCGCTCAGCCGAGGAACAGCTTGTACGCCGGGTTTTCGGTCTCGTCCCAGTAGGGGTAGCCGATCTTGGCCAGCGCCGCCGGCACCAGGTGGCGCTCGTCCTCCGGCACCTGCAGCCCCGCCACCACTCGCCCGTCAGCCGCGCCATGGTTGCGGTAATGGAACATCGAGATGTTCCAGCGCCCGCCCAGCTTATTGAGGAAGTTGAACAACGCCCCTGGCCGCTCGGGGAATTCGAAGCGCAACACCATTTCATCGCTGGCACCGGCCGAATGGCCGCCAACCATGTGACGAATGTGCAGCTTGGCCAGCTCGTTGTCGGTCAGGTCGGTAACCGGGAAGCCCTGCTCGGTCAGATGCTGCACCAGCGCCGCACGTGGGTCGTTTTCCGGGTGGGTCTGCACGCCAACGAAGATGTGCGCCTCGTCGGAGGTGTGCTTGCGGTAGTTGAATTCGGTGATCTGCCGCTTGCCGATAGCCTCGCAGAAGGCCTTGAAGCTGCCTGGCCGCTCCGGGATGGTCACGGCGATGATCGCTTCGCGCTTCTCACCCAGCTCGGCACGCTCGGCCACATGACGCAGGCGGTCGAAGTTGACGTTGGCGCCGGAGTCGATCGCCACCAGGGTTTGCCCGGTCACGCCGTACAGCTCGACGTACTTCTTGATGCCAGCCACGCCCAAGGCGCCGGCAGGCTCGGTGATCGAGCGGGTATCGTCGTAGATATCCTTGATAGCTGCACAGATCTCGTCGGTGCTGACCGTCACCACTTCATCCACATGGTGGCGGCAGATATCGAAGGTGTGCTGGCCGATCTGCGCCACCGCCACGCCGTCGGCGAACAACCCGACCTGTGGCAGCACCACGCGCTCACCGGCCGCCATGGCCGCTTGCAGGCAATTGGAGTCGTCCGGCTCGACACCGATCACCTTGATTTCCGGGCGCAGGTATTTCACATAGGCGGCAATACCGGCGATCAGGCCGCCACCGCCCACGGGCACGAAGATCGCGTCCAGCTGGCCAGGGTGCTGGCGCAGGATTTCCATGGCCACGGTGCCCTGCCCGGCGATGGTGTGCGGGTCGTCATAAGGGTGGACGTAGACAAAGCCCTTCTCGTCGACCAGCTTCAGCGAATAAGCCAGCGCCTCTGGGAACGAGTCGCCATGCAGCACGACCTTGCCACCGCGCGAGCGCACGCCTTCGATCTTGATCTCCGGGGTGGTCTTGGGCATCACGATAGTGGCCTTGATACCCATCTCGCGCGCAGCCAGGGCCAGGCCCTGGGCGTGGTTGCCGGCCGAGGCGGTAACCACGCCACGGGCCAGCTCTTCCGGGGTCAGTTGGGCCAGTTTGTTGTACGCCCCTCGAATCTTGAACGAGAACACCGGCTGCAGGTCTTCACGCTTGAGCAAAATCTGGTTACCCAGGCGCTTGCTCAGCTGCCCGGCGCTCTGCAGCGGGGTTTCGACGGCAACGTCATAGACGCGCGAGGTGAGGATCTTCTTGACGTACTGTTCGAGCATCGGGAAAGCATCACTGGGCCGCGGGACGAGGGCTGCGAGTCTACCCCAGCGCTACGTCGGGCGACCACAGCAAAGCCGCCCAAGCCGTTATACTAGGCAACTTTGAAAACCGCCCTGCCCCTTTTCGGAGCCCGCATGACCCAGGACCAACTCAAACAGGCCGTCGCCCAGGCCGCTGTCGACTTCATTCTGCCCAAGCTGGATGAAAAGAGCGTCGTCGGCGTCGGTACCGGTTCGACTGCCAACTTCTTCATCGACGCCCTGGCTCAGCACAAGACCGCCTTCGACGGCGCAGTCGCCAGCTCCGAAGCCACCGCCCAGCGTCTGAAGGGCCATGGCATCCCGGTCTACGAGCTGAACAGTGTCAGCGAGCTGGAGTTCTACGTGGACGGCGCCGACGAGAGCGACGCGCACCTGAACCTGATCAAGGGCGGCGGTGCGGCCCTGACCCGCGAGAAGATCGTCGCCGCTGTGGCCAAAACCTTCATCTGCATCGCCGATGGCAGCAAGCTGGTGCCGGTACTGGGTGCTTTCCCGCTGCCGGTCGAAGTGATCCCGATGGCTCGCAGCCATGTGGCACGCCAGCTGGTCAAGCTGGGCGGCGACCCGGTGTACCGCGAAGGCGTGGTCACCGACAACGGCAACGTGATCCTCGACGTGCACAACCTGCAGATCACCAACCCGGTGGAGCTGGAAGCGCAGATCAACGCCATCGTTGGCGTGGTGACCAATGGCCTATTCGCCGCGCGGCCGGCAGACCTGCTGCTGCTGGGTACCTCTGAAGGTGTGAAAACCCTCAAGGCCGAGTGATGGCAATCGCCGGCAAGCCAGCTCCCACAGGTACTGCACAGGTTTCAGGCTCAGCGCAGTACCTGTGGGAGCTGGCTTGCCGGCGATAGGGCCCTCACAGGCAATCAATCTGCCGGCTGCTTGAACACATAAAACAGGTTCGGCTCACTGACCAGATAGATGGTCCCCGCCTCGTCCATCGCAATCCCCTCCGCCTGCGGCACTGTTGCCTGCAACCCATGAAAGCCCTTGCGCAACGACAAGGTACTCAGCGGCCTGCCCTCCACATCCAGCTCCAGCATCAGGCGCGATTCGTCCGACAGCGCCAGCAGGTGCCCACTGCGCTCATCGAACTGCAAGCTCGACAAGTCCCGCACAAACAGCCGTGAATCGCGCTTGCGGTCCTGCACCACATGCACGGCGTAGGGTTTTTCCGGGTTGTCATGGGGGAAACCATGCACCTCGTAGATCAACATCGGGTCACGCTCCTTCGCCACGAACAGCCGCTTGCCCGCCGAATCGTAGGCCAGGCCCTCGAAGCCTTTGTTGCCGTTCAGGCCAATGCCCAGGCTGAGCTGTTCGGCATCACCGGCGTCGAGAAACATCGTGTCGTCTTCCAGCCGAACACGAATCAGCCGTTGTTGACGCTCGTCGGTGATGACATAGCTGTCACGCCCCACATACTCCACCGCTTCCGGGTCGCCGAAGCCAGTCAGCGGTATGCGGCGCAGAATACGGCCGTCCAGCGACAGCTCGATCAGCTCCGAGCGGGCGTTGGTGACGGTGAACAGGGTTTTTCGGTCCGGGTCGTAGGTCAGCGCGGAGATATCGTCGTCCAGCCCCTCGACCGGCTGCGCCTCCACCACCACACGGTAGCGGTCCAGGCCGATGCTCTGCTCGGCGGGCTGCCACCAGGTCTTGAGGTTGAACCAGCCACGCTCGAACAGGCGAAACTCCTGCCCGGCCCAGCCGAGCAGGAGCAGACCGATAACAGCCAGGGCAAGAAACAGGCGAATAAGACGACGCATGGGGCAGACTCGACATGGGGGTGGCGAATCTAACCATTAACGGCTGAAGCAAAGCTTAATGCCAGCATCAGACAATTCTGATGATGTTGTCAGTTCTTCTTGAAGCGATAAAACAGCGCCGGCTCGCTGACCATGTACAGGTTGCCCTTGTCGTCCATGGCTACCCCTTCGGCGCGCGGAATGGTGTCTTCAAGCCCGTTGAAGCCGCCCAGCAAGGTCATGAAGCTGACCTGCTGGCCCTGCTCGTCCAGCTCCAGCAGCATGTTGGAGTCGGCCGACAGCACCAGCAGGTGGCCGGTACGCGGGTCGACACCCAAGGCAGACAGGTTGCGCAGGTCGAGTTCTTCGCTAGGCAACGGCTGCTTCTCCCCTTTGAGCGGGCTGCGGCCATCGCTGTTCCAGGTGTACAGCTTGGGCGGGCGCTCCTCGCCGATGATCAGGCGCTGGCGCAGCGGGTCCCAGGCCACCGCCTCGAAGCCCTTGTTGCTTTTGACCGACGGGCCCAGGTCGTGGCTCTGGAAGTCGTCGTGGTTCAGCACCGTGGTCTTCTCGTCGACCTTGACCACGGTCAGGTCGTGCAGGCGCTCGTCGGTGATGGCAATGTTGCCGTCTTCCAGCACCGCGACGCCTTCCGGGTTGTTCCAGCCGTTGAGCGGAATCTTGCGCAGTACATCGCCCTCCAGGCTCAGCTCGACCAGGATCGGGTTCTTGCCCATGACCACGAACAGGGTGCGGGTATGCGGGTTGAAGGCCACGTCCGAGGCTTCGTCATCGTCCATGCCCGGTAACGGTTTGGCATCGATGTCGACCTGATAGTCCGGCAACCACACGCTTTCGCTGCGCTCGGCGGTGCTTTCGAAACCTTCCTTCAGCCACAGCGCGCCGCGGTCATCCCAGTGCATGGCCACCGCGACGCCATAGCCGATCACCGCCGCCACGGCCAGGCCGAAGGGCCAGCGCAGGTAGAAGCGACGCTTGGGAGTTGCAGGGGCGCTGGAGGGTGATGGCATGCGGGTGTCCTGGGGAATGGGCGTAGGTCCGCGCATTATCCGGATCAGGTGTGAAAAATCAGTAAACAGGACCGGCCTCTTCGCGGGTAAACCCGCTCCCACAGGTTCAGCACAGTATTCAAGGCCTGTGCAGTCCCTGTGGGAGCGGGTTTACCCGCGAAGCAGGCGACGCGGGTGTCGAGTTAAAGCACCCGGCTTTCGAAGCGGCTCACGCCCGGCAGCTCCAGCACCAGCTCGTCACCGACATTGAATGGCCCCACGCCCGCCGGGGTGCCGGTGAGGATCACATCCCCCGCCTGCAGCGAGAAATGCGCCGCCATGTACTGGATCATCGGCACGATCGGGTTCAGCATCATCGCGCTGTTGCCGTCCTGGCGCACTTCGCCGTTGACGGTGAGGCGCACCGGGATGTCGGTCACGTCCTCGAAGCTGGCAGCGGAGACGAACGGCGGCAGCACGCAAGCGCCGTCAAAACACTTGGCCAGTTCCCACGGCAGGCCCTTCTCTTTCAGCTTGGCCTGCACGTCGCGCAGGGTCAGGTCCAGCGCCGGGGCATAACCGGAAATGGCGTCCAGCACCTCTTCCTCGCTCGGATGGGTCGACAGCGGCTTGCCCAGCAGCACGGCAATTTCGGCCTCGTAGTGCACCGAACCACGCTCGGCCGGGATCTTGAAGCCGCCCTCGGCCGGCACCACGCAGCTGCCCGGCTTGATGAACAGCAGCGGCTCGGTGGGGATCGGGTTGTCCAGTTCCTTGGCATGCTCGGCATAGTTACGGCCAATACACACCACCTTGCCCAGCGGGAAGTGAATGCGCGTGCCGTCTACGTACTGGTGCTGGTAACTCATGGCCGACTCCTTTGGATACTGCTTTTTATTCAGGTGCGAAGATCTTACCCGGATTCATGATGCCGTTAGGGTCGAAGACGGCCTTTATTGCCTTCATGCAGGCGATTTCTTCCGGCGAGCGGCTGTAGCCTAAATAGTCGCGCTTGGTCATGCCCACACCGTGCTCGGCCGAGATCGAGCCGTTGTAGTGCTTGACGATATCGAACACCCACTTGTTGACCTTGGTGCACGAGGCAAAGAAGTCGTCCTTGCTCATGTGCTCGGGCTTGAGGATGTTCAGGTGCAGGTTGCCATCGCCGATGTGGCCGTACCACACGACTTCGTAATCCGGGTAGTGTTCTGCGACGATGGCGTCGATATCACGCAGGAACGCGGGCACTTTCGACACGGTGACGGAAATGTCGTTCTTGTAGGGCGTCCAGTGCGAGATGGTTTCCGACAGGTACTCGCGCAGCTTCCACAGGTTTTTAAGCTGGGTGTCGCTCTGGCTCATCACCCCGTCCAGCACCCAGCCCTGCTCGACGCAATGCTCGAAGGTGGCCAACGCTTCGTTGGCGACTTCTTCAGTGCTGGCCTCGAACTCCAGCAGTGCATAGAACGGGCAGTCGGTCGCGAACGGGGCGGGTACATCGCCGCGCGCGAGGATCTTGGCCAGGCCCTTGTCGGAGAAGAACTCGAAGGCTGTAAGGTCCAGCTTGCCCTGGAAGGCGTGCAGCACCGGCATGATCGAGTCGAAGTCCGGGGTGCCCAGCACCATGGCGGTGAGGTTGCGCGGGGCACGGTCCAGGCGCATGGTGGCCTCGACCACGAAGCCCAGCGTGCCTTCGGCGCCGATGAACAGTTGACGCAGGTCGTAGCCGGTGGCGTTTTTTATCAGGTCTTTGTTCAGCTCCAGCAACTCGCCCTTGCCGGTGACCACTTTCAGCCCGGCCACCCAGTTGCGGGTCATGCCGTAGCGAATCACCTTGATGCCGCCCGCGTTGGTGCCGATGTTGCCGCCAATCTGGCTGGAGCCGCTGGAAGCGAAGTCCACCGGGTAATACAGGCCCTGCTCTTCGGCGTAGGTTTGCAGCTGCCGGGTGATTACCCCCGGCTGGCAGACCACGGTGCGGTCGAAGGCATTGAAGCCGAGAATCTGGTTCATGTAGTCGAAGGAAACGACAACCTCGCCATTGGCCGCCACGGCGCCGGCAGAAAGCCCGGTGCGCCCGCCCGATGGCACCAGGGCCACCTTGTGCGCATTGGCCCAGCGCACAATGGACTGCACCTGCTCTACTGTCTTGGGGAAGACGATGGCGCTGGGCGCCGGGGGGTAATGCTTGGTCCAATCCTTGCCATACGCTTCGAGGGAAGCCGCGTCGGTCAGGACCTTGCCAGGGTCGACAAGGGTCATCAGTTCTTCAATAACAGCGGGGTGGGTCATCGCTGGAACTCTCGACTTATTCATAGTCACCCTGAGCACTCTTCACCTGTCGGGATAAGCTCAGATTGTGTCGCGTATGCTAGCATAGCCCTCCCGCTGTTCATGCTAAGGCTGCCCTCGCGCCTGGCATCACCCCTCGCCATTTTTTCTCCGGGATACAGGTTTACGCAGATGAGCAAGACTTCTCTCGACAAGAGCAAGATCCGGTTCCTTCTTCTTGAAGGTGTGCACCAGAACGCGGTCGATACCCTCAAGTCCGCCGGCTACACCAACATCGAATACCTCACTGGTTCGTTGCCGGAAGCCGAGCTGAAGGAAAAGATCGCCGATGCCCACTTCATCGGCATCCGTTCGCGCACCCAGCTCACCGAAGAGATCTTCGACTGCGCCAAGAAACTGGTAGCCGTTGGCTGCTTCTGCATCGGCACCAACCAGGTCGACCTGGAAGCTGCCCGCGAGCGCGGTATCGCCGTGTTCAACGCGCCATACTCCAACACCCGTTCGGTGGCCGAGCTGGTGCTGGCCGAGGCCATCCTGCTGCTGCGCGGCATCCCTGAGAAGAACGCCTCCTGCCACCGTGGCGGCTGGATCAAGAGCGCGGCCAATTCGTTCGAAATCCGCGGTAAGAAACTGGGCATCGTCGGCTACGGCTCGATCGGCACCCAGCTGTCGGTACTGGCCGAAAACCTGGGCATGCAGGTGTACTTCTACGACCCGCTGACCAAGCTGCCGCTGGGCAACGCGGTGCAGGTCACCAGCCTGAACGAGCTGCTGGGCCTTGCCGACATCGTCTCGCTGCACGTGCCTGAGCTGCCCTCCACCCAGTGGATGATCGGCGAAAAAGAAATTCGCGCAATGAAGAAGGGCGCGATCCTGATCAACGCCGCCCGTGGCACCGTGGTCGAGCTGGACCACCTGGCTGCCGCCATCAAGGACAAGCACCTGATTGGCGCCGCCATCGATGTGTTCCCGGTCGAGCCGCGCTCCAACGACGAAGAGTTCGAGAGCCCGCTGCGCGGCCTGGACAACGTGATCCTGACCCCGCACATCGGCGGTTCCACTGCCGAAGCCCAGGCCAACATCGGCCTGGAAGTGGCCGAGAAGCTGGTCAAGTACAGCGACAACGGTACCTCGGTGTCCTCGGTCAACTTCCCGGAAGTGGCCCTGCCAGCTCACCCAGGCAAGCACCGCCTGCTGCACATCCACGAAAACATCCCGGGCGTGCTCAGCGAGATCAACAAGGTCTTCGCAGAGAACGGCATCAACATTTCCGGTCAGTTCCTGCAGACCAACGAGAAAGTCGGTTACGTGGTGATCGACGTCGACGCTGAGTACTCGGACCTGGCGCAAGAGAAACTGCAACAGGTCAAGGGCACCATCCGTTCCCGCGTCCTGTTCTAAGTTTGCTTGCAGCATGAAAAAGGGAGGCCATTGTGGCCTCCCTTTTTTATTTCACTTCAACAGTGATCTTCTTCGACTCGACGCTTGGCTTGAACGGCACGTGATACTGGTCACCCAGGATCAGTTGCAGGGTGTGCTTGCCTGGCGTCAGGGTGATGCTGGTTTCGGTCTGCGCCTTGCCGAAGTGCAGCACTTGCGGGCCCGCTGGTAGTGCGGTGCCAGCCTCTGGCATCAGGCTGGTCGGCAGCGGCATGTCGACCACGGGGTCTTTATCCACATCCACCAGCAGGTGGTGGTGGCCGCTGTGCGGGGTCTGGTCACCCGCAGGCTTGAGTGCCATACCCTCGATGCCGAACTTGACGGTGAAGGTCTTGTCGACCGTGGCACCGTCGGCGGGGGAAACGATGAAGACCTTGGCATCCTTGGGCGGCTCCTGGCTCTTCAGGGCGTCCGCAGCAACGGCGAAAACCGACGCTCCCATCAGCAGACCGGCAACGGCAGCGCGCGAAAATAGGCTGTTCATTCACTTCTCCTGTGATTCACTTATTGACCGCCGCCCTTCATCCGGCGGCGACGGTAGTTCACCTTAGTTGAAATAATCGCCAAGGTGTTCACATTGCCTGACAGAAAAATTTCAGTCAGGGTTAAACAATGTCGAGGCTTCAAGGTCATAGGCTGCGCTCGATCACGGCGAGGAAGAAAGCCGTGGCGAATGTTTTTCATCTGTTAAAAGAAAAGGGGCAATCATGCGTTCGACCATAGGGGTACTGCTGGCAGTACTGATCAGTCCATTGGCCCAGGCGGAGCTGATCGACGAAATCGCCGACCGGGGCGAACTGCGCATTGCCGTACAGGCGGACAACTCGCCGTACGCCTTCAAACAAGATGACCACCTGACGGGTTTCGACATCGAGTTTGGCCAGGACCTGGCCAGGGAGCTGGACTTGCGCGCCGAGTTCGTCGAAGCCCCGGCTGATGAAGTACTGACAGGTGTCGAGAGTGGCAAGTACGACATTGCACTCACGCCATCGAGTGAGGCGCCCAAGGGCGACGGCCCGCTTGATGTGAGCCTGCCGTTTGCCGAGAAGAAACTGGTGATTCCGTTCCAGAAGGACAACCCGGCGTTCGAAAGTGCGGTGAACAATGCGCTGCAGCGCTTGAAAGACAGTGGCCGCACGGCCGAGCTTGAGCAGAAGTGGTTCAAGGGTGTGCAGGAGACTGCAGCCGGGCAGTAAGGTTTTTACTGCCTGCCCCGGCCCTTTCGCGGGTGAACCCGCTCCCACAGGTATTCCACAGGCCAAGAGTCATGTGGTGACCCTGTGGGAGCGGGTTTACCCGCGAAGAGGCCGGTACAGGCTTAAGCAGAAAGCCCAGCCAGCACAGCCTGCGCTTGCGCAAGCTCCAGCTCACTGAAAACCTGCACCCCGGCCCGCCGCAATAGCGCCGTGGTCACCCCTTCCCCCGCCACCTTCACCCCACTGAACGTGCCGTCATAGGTCAGCCGGTTACCACACGAGGGGCTGCCAGACTTCAGCACCGCCACACGGATGCCATGCCGACGCACCAGCTCCAGCGCCAACTGCGCCCCGGCCACAAACTCGGCAGTAACATCTTCGCCCGTCACCGTCAGTACCTGCGTGCTGCCATCGAGCACTGCACCGCCCTGCCCGCCCGGGATCTCTGCTGGCGGGCGGGGGGTCGGCAAGCCACCGGACACTTCTGGGCACAACGGTACGACGCGCCCTTCAGCCTGCCATTGCTGCAACAGGTCCGGGTGCCCGCTGGCCCGGCCGTCATAACGCACCGGCTGCCCCAGCAGGCAGGCGCTGACCAGCACTTTGGGCAGGTCAGAACGGGTCATTGCCACGGCGCCTGAACCAACCGGTCAACGACAGCCGCTCACGGCCGGCCGGCAGCACTTCGTGGGGTACTTCACCCGACAGAAACACCACCAGGCAACCCGCCACAGGCTCGACGTCGAGTTCCACGTCGCCTGCCAGGAACATGCGCAACTGGCCGCCGTCCTGCGGCTGCCAATCTTCATTCAGGTACAGCACGGCCGAGACCATGCGCCGGTCATCGTCGCGAAAGCGGTCCAGGTGCCGGCGATAAAACGCCCCCGGTGGGTACAGGGCAAAATGGCATTCGAAGTCTTCCAGGCCCAGGAACAGGCCCTGGTTGATGGCCAAGCGCAGCTGGTCCATGGCCGACAGGTACTGGTCGCAGGCCTCGGCCTGCCCCGGGTCGATCCACTGGATCTGGTCGCCGCGAATGGCTTCGCGCACCTCCTGGGTAACACCGCGCCCAACCCCCGCAGGGTTGAGCTCGCCTTCGGCATCACGCCGCCGGCATTCGGCCGCCAGCGCGCGCACCAGTTCGCCAGGCAGAAAGAGCGCCTGCCGGGACCAGCCATGGGTGGCCAGATCGTCGACGACGGCCGCAAGCATCGGGTGTTCAGGGGAGATGTGCATGGCGCGCATCATATCCATTCGCCCTGTCGCCGCACAGCGCCACTTGGCCGAGAAACACGCGGATATCTCGACAAACCGGCGCCGGGGCAAGGACAATAGCCACCTGCCGACAGGAGTCCTGAATGCGCCGTCTGTTTTCCCTGATTCTGCTGATGATCTGCACCATGCCTGTCTGGGCAGACAACCTGGATCAACTGTACAAGGCCGCCGGCTGGCCCGACCAGCGCGCCCACTTCATTGATGCCCTGAGCGCCGCCCAGGAACGCTACCGCAACAGTTTGCCACCCGCCGTCTACCAGGCGCTGGTCAACAACAGCAACCAGCGCTTCCAGGCCCAGGCGGTGGACCGCCGCGCCCAGGCAAAGCTGCGCGCCACCTTGGCCAACCCGGCCCCGGCCCTGGCGTTCTTCCAGTCACCGCTGGGGCGCAAGGTGGTAGCCGCCGAACTCAAGGCCACCCGCAAGGACGAGCTGGCCAAGAACGCCAAGGGGCTGCCGAAGATCCAGGCCAGCGACGACCGCCTGCTGGTCATCGGCCACCTGGCCCAGGCCCTGCCGGCGCGTGAGGCTGGCGCCGAAGTGAGCCTGGCTATCGCCGGCGTGGCAGCCGATAGCCTCAGCTCGATGATCCCCGGCCTGTTCGGCGGCGGCCAGGCCCAGGGCCTGCTCGACGGCCAGCGCCAGCGGCTGATGGGGCAGATTGGCGAAGACCTCAACAACACGCTGCTGTACGTCTACCGCGACCTGTCCGATGCCGAGCTGGAACAGTTCGCCACCTTTGCCGAGTCGGCCGACGGCAAGGCCTACTATCAGGCGGCCCTGGCCGCTGTGCGTGCCGGTCTGGCAGTTGGCCAGAGCGCCAACGACCTGAAATGATCAGCCCAGGCGCTGGTCGATGAAATCGAAGTAGCGCTGGCGGATGCCCGGTAGCTCGTTGGCCAGGTGGTGGCGGGCTTCGGGCAGCATCAGGATTTGCGGCTCGGCAAACTTGGCCTTGAGCACTTCAAGGTTGTAGGGCCAATCCACCGTGCCATCGGCCTCCCCCTGCACGATCAACGGCCGCCGCGAACTGCGCGGCGCGGCCTCGATGCGTTTGACCCAGGCGATCAGTGCGCCCACCCAGGCAGTTGGCAGGCGACGCGGTTGCAGCGGGTCGGCCTCCAGAAACGGCAGGAAGGCCGGGTCGTTGGTGTTCTCGCTGAAGCGCCGTTCGATGCCGTTGACGAAATGCCGCAGCACCCGGTAGCTGAACTTCGACCAACGCCAGGAACACGGCCGCACCAGCGGTGCCAACAGGATGACTTGGCCATCGATGGGGCTGCGCGCGCCTTGGTGCAGCAAGTGATCCACCGCGATGGCGCCGCCCGTGCTCTGCCCGCACAGGTGCCACGGGCGCGGCAGTTGCAGCGTGCGCACCTGTTCGAACAGCGCGTCCAGCACCTGCTGGTACACCGCGAAATCGCTGATGCTGGCCCGCTCGCCGCTGGACAGGCCGTGGCCGGGCAGGTCGCAGCTGATCACGGCGAACCCCTGCTTGAGTGCCCATTCGATCACGTGCCGGTAAAGGCCCATGTGGTCGTAGTAGCCGTGCAGCAAGAACAGCGTCGCGGTTGGCTGGTCAGGCAACCAGGCCTGTCCGACCAGGTCGAAGCCCGCCGCCTGGAAACCGCCCAGCCAGCTGTGTGCCGGCAGGTTCAGGCCGTAGAAGCGCTGGTAGGCCTGCGCCTCGGCCGTCAACGGCTGGCGAGCGGCCAATGGCGCCAGGCGGGTGCGCAGGAGGTCGGGGTGAAAAGCAGCAGGCATCGAGCACATCCACATTGATGCAATGTATTGATCTGGAATCTTCAGCTCTGGCCGGCGTCATGGCAAGCTTGGGCTATGTGTCACCTGAACTGGCCCTATCGCCGGCAAGCCAGCTCCCACAGGTTATCCTCGGGCCTGAGGTCAGCGGATAACCTGTGGGAGCTGGCTTGCCGGCGATAGGGCCAGTGAACCCACCACAAGATATCCGCAGACATCCATGCAGACGCGACTCGTCAAACCAATCTTGATTGCCCTTGCCCTGCCACTCTGCACCGCTCTGGCCTGGCAGGCCTACACCACCTTCCAGGCCCGCTACCTGCGCCCGTTCGACAACCAAGCCACGCTGTTCGACGGCAGCCAGCTGCAGCTCCCTGCCGAACTGGCCGGCCCCGGCCCGGTTCGTGTGGTGCATTTCTGGGACCCGGCGTGCCCGTGCAATGTCGGCAACCAGCAACACCTGGGCGACCTGGTCAGCCAGTTCGCAGGCCACGGCGTTACCTTCCACGTGCTGCAAAAGCCCGGCAGCCACGGCCAACTGCCCGCCAACCTCACCGCCCTCAAGCCCATCGCCAACCTGCCCGGCAGCGAGCACCTGCCCGCCTCCCCGGCCGTGGCCATCTGGGACCGGCAAGGCCGCCTGGCCTACTTTGGCCCCTACAGCGAAGGCGCGGTGTGCAACGCCAGCAACAGCTTCGTCGAACCCATCCTCAAGGCCCTGCTCGACGGCCGCCAGGTCAGCGCCTCCAATACCCTGGCAGTGGGCTGCTACTGCCCTTGGGCGGGCTGACGCACCCGCGCCGGGTTACCCACCACCGTCGCACCCGCCGGCACATCCCGCGTCACCACACTGCCGGCGCCCACCACGGCGTTATCGCCAATGGTCACCCCCGGCAGGATGATCGCCGCACCGCCAATCCACACGTTGTTGCCAATGGTCACCGGCCGCCCACTCTCCAGCCCGCTGCGCCGCACCTCGGGGTCGAGCGGATGGTCGGCGGTGTAGATCTGCACGTTCGGGCCGATCTGGCAGTCGTCGCCGATGCGCACCTGTACCACGTCGAGGATCACGCAGTTGAAGTTCATGAAGGTATTGCGACCGACGCTGATGTTGTAGCCGTAGTCGCAATAGAACGGCGGGCGGATCACCGCGCCTGCGCCAACTTGATTGAAGTGTTCGGCCAACAGCCCGTGACGGGCATCGTTGAGCAGTTCGACGCTGCTGTTGTAGCGGTGCATCCAGTGCTTGTTGGCGATCTGCTCGGCCTGCAGCTCGGGACAGCCAGCGTGGTAGAGCTGGCCGGCCAGCATTTTCTGTTTTTCGCTGAGGGACATGGAAACTCCTTCCTGAGGGCTATGCTCTGTTCGCGAATCCGCCGATGATCGGACCACATTTTTTGCTTGAACGCACAAGGAGTCTGCATGAAGCGCAGCCTGACCCTGTTGGCCGTGGTTGTGGCCGTGGCCGCTGGCGCCGGTTACTGGTACGTGCAGGGCAAACTGCCACAGCGCGAGGGCGAGGTGGCCATGGCCGGCCTGCAAGCGCAGGTCACTGTGCGCTACGACGGCCGCGGCGTGCCGCACCTGCAGGCGCAGAGCGAGCCAGACCTGTATCGCGCCCTGGGTTATGTGCATGCCCAGGACCGGCTGTTCCAGATGGAGATCCTGCGCCGGCTGGCCCGTGGCGAACTGGCCGAAGTGCTGGGCGACAAGCTGCTGCCCACCGATACCCTGTTCCGCAGCCTGCGCATTCGCGAACAGGCCGCACTGATGGCCAAGCGTCAGGACCCGCAATCACCTGCCTGGCAGGCCCTGCAAGCCTACCTCGACGGGGTCAACAGCTGGCAGGCCAGCCATGCCAAGCCCATGGAGTTCGACCTGCTCGGCATCACCCCGCGCCCGTTCACCGCCGAAGACACCCTGAGTATCGCCGGTTACCTGGCCTACAGCTTCGCGGCCGCGTTTCGCACCGAGCCCGCGCTTACCTACATCCGCGACCAGCTAGGGCCTGAATACCTGAACATCTTCGACCTCGGTTGGCAGCCCGAAGGCGCCCTCGGCGCGCCACTGGCCGCTGCCGATTGGCAAAGCCTGGAGGCCCTTGCCCGGCTCAGCCATGAAGCACTGGGCGACGCCGGTATCCCGCAGTTCGAAGGCAGTAACGCCTGGGCGGTGGCCGGCAGCCACACCCGCAGCGGCAAGCCGCTGCTGGCCGGCGACCCGCATATCGGCTTCGCGGTACCTGCAGTTTGGTACGAGGCCGAACTGTCGGCGCCCGGCTTCAACCTGTATGGCTACTTCCAGGCGCTCAACCCGTTCGCCTTGCTGGGCCACAACCGCGACTTCGGCTGGAGCCTGACCATGTTCCAGAACGACGACGTCGACCTGATCGCCGAGCGCACCAACCCGGCCGACGCCAACCAGGTCATGGTCGACGGCAAATGGCAGGCGCTGGAAAAGACCGAACAGCAGATTGCGGTGAAAGGCGAAGCGCCGGTCACCCTCAGCCTGCGCCGCTCGCCCCATGGCCCGATCGTCAACGACGTGCTGGGCGCCACGGCCGGGCCCACGCCAATCGCCATGTGGTGGGCGTTTCTGGAAACCGAAAACCCGATCCTCGAAGGTTTTTACCAGCTCAACCGCGCCGATACCCTGGGCAAGATGCGCGAAGCCGCTGCCAAGGTCCACGCGCCGGGGCTGAACTTTGTCTGGGCCAATGCCCGTGGCGATATCGGCTGGTGGGCGGCGGCAAAGCTGCCAATCCGCCCAGACGGCGTCGACCCCGCGTTCATCCTCGACGGCGCCAGCGTGCAGGCCGACAAACCTGGGTTCTACCCCTTCAACGTCAACCCGCAGCAGGAGAACCCGGCCCGCGGCTATATCGTGTCGGCCAACTATCAGCCCCCGGCAGCGGTGCCGATACCGGGCTACTACAACTTGCCCGACCGTGGCCGCCAGCTCGACCGCCAGCTGGCCAACCCTGAGGTGAAATGGGATACGCAGAACAGTCAGGCGCTGCAGCTGGACGTCGCCAGCGACCATGGCCCGCGCACCCTTGCACCACTGCTGGCAACGCTGCGCGCAGTGGCCGAAGGTGACGAAGAGAAGGAACTGGTCGAGCAGCTGGCTGCCTGGCGCGGCGACTACCCACTGGATTCGATCAGCGCCACGCTGTTCAACCAGTTCCTCTACGAACTGGCATTTACTGCCCTGCATGACGAACTGGGTGACACGTGGTTCCCGGTACTGATCAGCACCCGTGCCATCGATGCCGCCTTGCCGCGCTTGGCGGCGGATGCCAATTCACCCTGGTGGAACACCCGCGGAGGCAACCTGCGCACCGACCGGACCGCCATCGTGCGCACGGCTTGGCAGCACAGCTTGAAGCACCTGCGTGACACCCTGGGCAGCGACCCGGCCAGCTGGCAATGGGGCAAGGCGCATACCCTGACCCACAACCACCCGCTGGGGGTGAAAAAGCCACTGAACCTGCTGTTCAACGTCGGGCCGTTCGCCGCACCCGGTACCCATGAAGTGCCGAACAACCTCTCGGCGAAGATCGGCCCGGCGCCGTGGCCGGTCACCTATGGGCCGTCGACCCGGCGGCTGATCGACTTTGCCGATGCCGGGCAGGCACTGACCATCAACCCTGTCGGGCAGAGTGGCGTTCCGTTCGACAGGTATTATGCAGACCAGGCCAAGGGGTATGTGCAGGGGCAGTACCAGCGGGCGCAGATGGGGGTGATTCCGGCGCAAAGTACCTTGCGGTTAGTACCAGGCGAATGAGCCAGAGGGCTGCTGCGCAGCCCATCGCCGGCAAGCCAGCTCCCACAGGTTCGGCGTAGGCCTGACGACTTGTGAAGTACCTGTGGGAGCTGGCTTGCCGGCGATGGGCCGCGAAGCGGCCACATTCAAACTTTTATCCCTGCCATTTACCGCCTTCGACAATCACGCTTTCCGGGTTGGTGTCATCGCTCAGTTCCTTGCGCACATACTGGTCATACAGCTTCAGCAGAAACTTCTCTTCCCCAAGCTTCGCCAGCTCGGCATTCACCCAGTCACGCAGCTCGGTGTTGCCCTTCTTCACCGCCGGCGCAATCGGCGCTTCGTCACCCAGCAGCTGCGGCAGCACGCGGTAGCCCGGGTTCTGCTTGGCCCAGCTGAACAGGATCAGGTTGTCCTGGGCATAGGCATCGCCACGGCCAGTGGCCAGGGCTTGCAGCGACTCGCTGTTCTTCTCGAACTTGAGCAGTTTCCAGTCAGGGTGATTTTTGGTCAGCCAGATATCGGCTGTGGTGCCGGTGGTGACGATGATGGTCTTGTCGGCCAGGTCGTCGAGCTTCTGCACCGGGCTGCCATCCGCCACGATGGCCTGCACGGCAACGCGCAGGTTGGGGTTGGTGAAGTCCACCGCTTCCTTGCGCTCCGGGGTCACGGTCATGTTGGCGAGGATCAGGTCAACCTTGTCGCTCTGCAGGAACGGAATACGGCTGGCCGGTTCCACGGCCACGAACTCGACCTTGTTTTCATCACCCAGCAGGTCCTTGGCCAGCCGCCGGCCAATGTCGGTGTCAAAGCCCACATAGCGGCCTTTTTCATCGACGAAGCCAAACGGCGGCTTGTCGGTGAACACCCCGACAATCAGCTTGTCGCGGGCCTTGATGGTTTCCAGATAGCTGGTGGCTGGCGACGCCGCTGCCGGCTTGGGCGGTTCTTCGGCCTTGTTGCAGCCGGCCAGCAGGGCCAGGCCGAACAACGGCGCCAGCAGTTTGGTGAGGTTGGCAGTTTTCATGACAGTTCCTTGTGCAGTATCTTTGGCAGGCTTTCTACGAAGGAGAATTTCTCCAGGAACTGCTGCGCGCGTGCGGTCTGCGGTTTGGTGAAGAAGCTCTCGGGGTCGCCTTGTTCAAGGATCCTGCCGGCCTCCATGAACACGATGCGGTCGGCCACCGCGCGAGCGAAGGCCATTTCGTGGGTGACGATGAGCAGGGTCATGCCGTCGCGGGCAAGGCCCTGGATCACCTGCAGCACTTCCTTGACCATTTCCGGGTCGAGTGCGGCGGTAACCTCGTCGAACAGCATCACCTCGGGGTTCATGCACAGTGAGCGCACGATGGCGATGCGCTGTTGCTGGCCCCCGGACAATTGCCGCGGGAAGGCGTCGCGTTTGTCCAGCAGGCCGACCCGCGCCAGCAGCGCCTCGGCCTGGGCCTGCGCTTCGGCACGCTCGCGCTTTTGCACCTTGAGCGGGCCAAGCAGCAGGTTGTCGATCACGCTCATGTGGCCGAACAGGTGATAGCTCTGAAACACCATGCCCACCCGCTGGCGAACGTCGCGCCAGTCGGTGCGCGGGTCAAGCAGCTCTTGCCCGGCCAGCCGCAGGTGGCCGCTGTGGGCCTGCTCCAGGCCGTTGAGGCAGCGCAGCAGCGTGCTCTTGCCGCAACCGCTGGGGCCGAGGATGACCACCACTTCGCCGGCCGCCACCTTGAGGTCGACGTCCTTGAGCACCTGGTGCTCGCCAAAAAACTTGTTGAAACCCTGGAATTCGATCAATGCGCTCATGAGTGTGCCCAACGGCGTTCCAGCACGCGCGAAGCGGCGGACAGCGGATAACAGACGATGAAGAAGAACAGAAACAAGGCGCCGTAGATCAGCACCGATTCGTAGGTGCGTTCGATGATCTGCTGGCCGGCCTTGATCACCTCGACCACGCCGATCAGCACCGCCAGCGAGCTGGTCTTGATGATCCGCGTGTAGATGTTGATAGTCGGTGGGGTCATGCGCTTGAGTGCCTGCGGCAGCAACACGTAGCCATACAGCTGCCAGCCGGCCAGGCCGATCGACAGCCCGGCCTCGCGCTGGCCACGCGGCAGCGAAGCCAGTGCCCCGCGCACCACCTCGCCCACCTCGCTGGCGCCCCACAGGGCCAGTACCAGCACGGCGCACCAGAAGCTGGGGATACTCAGGGCAAAGAAGATCGGCAGGCCGAAGAACACCAGGTACAGCCAGACCAGCACCGGGATGGCGCGGAACAGCTCCAGGTACACCTGCAAGGCGATGTTCAGGGCACGGTTGCCCAGGGTTGCCAGCACGCCGTACAGCACGCCACCCAGCGTTGCGAACAGAATGCCCAGCGCCGAGATGGCCAAGGTCTGCCCGGCGCCGCCGGCCAGCTGCGGCAACGCCTGCAGCAACAGGTCAAATCCCGAACTGGCCATGTTGCAGCCTCCTTTCCACATAGCGCAGCAGCAACGACAGCGGCAGGAACAGCAGCACGCAGAGCAGGGTCAGCACGGTGAGCATTTCGTAGGTCTTGTAGTACAGCGCGATGTAGTTCTTGGTGGTGTAGAGGATTTCCGGCACGGCCACCGCTGACACCACGGTGGTCTCCTTGAGCAGGAAGATGAAATTGGCGAACAGTGCCGGCAGGCTGAGGATACCGGCCTGGGGCAGCACCACATGGCGCAGCAGCTGGCCCTCGGACAGGCCGATGGAGCGCCCGGACTCAAGCTGGGCACGCGGCACGGCCTCGATGCCGGCCCGCAACACCTCGGTGAGGTAGGCACCGCCCATGAAGGTCATGGTGATGATCGCAGCGGAAAAACCGGAAATCTTCAGGCCCAGGCTGGGCAGTGCGAAGTAGACGAAGAACAGCTGGATCAACAGCGGCGTGTTGCGCGCCAGCTCCACGTAGGCTTTGACCAGGCGCCACAGGTAGGGGGTGCGTAGTACCAGCAGGGTGGCATTGACCAGGGCGACCAGTAGCGAGGTGGCAATGGCGATCAGGCCTACCTGCAAGGTCACGCCCACGGCCTTGAGGAAGGCGGGTAACGTGCTGAGGATGAATGCGGTGTCGAGGGTCATGGGTAGAGCAAGTCTGCAGGGTGCGCGAGGGCACAATAACTAGACTTTAATGATCTAAAAAAAATTTAATAAATATCTTTATTGCATATGCATAGTACAGGCAAACACGCCCTTTGTAGGAGCGGCCTTGTGTCGCGAAAGGGCCGCAAAGCGGCCCCGGCGATGGCAGGTTTAACGCAAACATCCTGGGGGCGCTTCGCACCCCTTTCGCGACACAAGGCCGCTCCTACAGGGGGATCGCATTTCACCCAAATGCATGATCCCGGAAATGAAAACGCCGACACAGGGGTGTCGGCGTTGGGTTATGCAGGGTATCGCAAGCGAATCAGAACGCCGGCAGCACAGCGCCCTGATACTTCTTGGCGATGAATTCCTTCACTTGCGGGCTGGTCAGGGCCTTGGCCAGTTTCTGGATGGCTTCGCTGTCCTTGTTGTCCGGGCGGGCAACCAGGAAGTTCACGTACGGCGAGTCGGCACCTTCGATCACCAGCGCATCCTTGGCCGGGTTCAGGCCGGCTTCCAGGGCGTAGTTGGTGTTGATCATGTCCAGGTCGACCTGGTCCAGCACACGCGGCAGCATGGCCGACTCAAGCTCGCGGAACTTCAGCTTTTTCGGGTTCTCGGCGATGTCCTTGGGGGTGGCCAGGGCATTCTTCGGGTCTTTCAGGGTGATCAGGCCAGCCTTCTGCAGCAGGATCAGGGCGCGGCCGCTGTTGCTGCCTTCGTTAGGGATGGCAACGGTAGCGCCTTCCTTCAGCTCGGACAGGTTCTTGATCTTCTTCGAGTAGCCACCGAAGGGTTCGACGTGTACGCCAATGACCGTTTCCAGGTGGGTGCCTTTACCTTCGTTGAAGCTCTTCAGGTAGGGCAGGGTCTGGAAGTAGTTGGCGTCCAGACGCTTCTGGTCCACCTGCACGTTCGGCTGCACGTAGTCGGTGAAGACCTTGATCTCCAGGTCAACGCCTTCCTTGGCCAGAGCAGGCTTGATCAGCTCGAGGATTTCGGCGTGGGGTACCGGAGTAGCGGCAACCACCAGTTTCTCGGCGGCGGCGGCCAGGCCGGAGAACGACAGGGCAGCGGCCAGGGCGGTGGTCAGCAGGGTCTTCTTCATGGTGGTCCTTGTTCTGAATCAGGGCCATCGGCGATGGCGAATCGGGTGCCCAACCAGTTCACCAGCGGGCGTGAGGCGGACAATACCTAGATTTTTTATTCCGTAACAATATCTTTTACTTAGCTGCTTATTCCAAAAACAAAATGCCACCAGCCACTTTGCTTATGAGCGATGTCTAGCGCGCGGTGTTGGGCAAGTCGAGGTCTTCTGGCTGGATCTCTGCGCCGTCATTCACCAGCAAGGCAAAGTGGATGACGTTCTCCAGTTCGCGGGTATTGCCGGGCCAGAAATGCGCTTCCAGCACCTGCTGCGCCGCCTCGCTTACCAACGGCACAGGCCGCTGCAGGCGCACGCTGTAGATACCCACAAAGTACTCGGCCAGCGGCAGGATATCGCCCGGCCGCTCGCGCAGCGGCGGCAGTTCCAGCGCGCCTTCGCGCAGGTACTGGTACAGGCGCTCGTTGAAGCGCCCCGCACGTACCACCCGCGCCAGGTCGATGCTGGTAGCGGCGACCAGGCGCACATCCACCGGCTGTGGCTGCTGCGCGCCCACCCGGGTGACCTCGCGGTTTTCCAGGGCCGCCAGCAGCTTGCCCTGAATGGCCAGCGGCAAGTCGGCAATCTCGTCCAGGTACAGCGTGCCGCCGTTGGCCGAACCGAACCAACCGGCGCGGCTGCTGGCCGTGCCGCCCTGGCTGCCAGCGCTATAGCCGAACAGCTCGGCATCAGCATAAGTGGGGCTGATGGCTGCGCAATTGACCGACACGAACAGCCCGCCACGGTCGCTGGCACGATGGATCTGCCGGGCCAGCAGCTCCTTGCCGGTGCCGGTTTCGCCACGGATCAGCACGGGCAAGGGTTGCGGTGCCAGACGCTCAAGGTCTTCGCGCAACCGCTGCGAACGCGGGTCGATGAACACCAAGGCCTTGGCACGGATGCTCAGCGGGCTCTTGTCCAGCTCGGGGAAGGTCAGCAGTGGCTGGCCAAACGGGTTTTGAAACGTCATGACGAACTCCCGCCCCAGGCCTGCATTGGCCGGGCGTCAGGTAAACGGTAAACAACAAGGGCTGTCAGGCGCGACGCAGTGCGCGCTGCTCGACCCGGCTCTGCAAGCGATACAAGTAGGCGAAGCCTTGTTCCCAGCGCTCATGGCCGGACTTGACGTTGATGTGCCCGGCATTGCTCAGCAACCCCGCTTCGGCACCCCAGGCCTGGGCCAGGTACAGCGCCCGCGGCACGCTAACGGCCGGGTCGTTGTCCGAGCTGACGACCTGGCTGGGGAACGGCAGCGCCTCGGCCGGGATCGGCGCAAAGTTACGCAGCGCTGGCGCACAGGTGGGCCGCTCGACGTCTGCCGGCGCCACCAGCAGTGCACCCCGCACCCTGCGCCGCAAGGCCGGGCTGGCCTGCGCAGCCCAATGGGCGACCGTGATGCAGCCAAGGCTGTGGGCAATCAGGATCACCGGCGAACGCTCGGCGGCCACCGCCTGCTCCAGCGCCTGCACCCAGTCCTGCCGTTGCGGGGTGAGCCAATCGTGCTGCTCGACCCGCGCACTGTTGGGCAGGGTGCGCTGCCAGTGACTTTGCCAATGATTGTCTGGCGATCCTTGCCAGCCCGGCACAATCAGGTAACGAATTGACTCATTGCGCATGGGGACGCCTCCAGTAAGTTTGCGTGCTTGGAGACAAGTATAGGGAGGGAGTTATATTCGTAAAGGAATAAGAAGCTATTTATTAATAACCATATGTAATTTATGGCCGATGGCCCTATCGCCGGCAAGCCCGCTCCCACAGGGACAGCACAAAGCCTGAGGGCAAGCGCAATACCTGTGGGAGCTGGCTTGCCGGCGATAGTGCCCTCACAGGCAAAAAAAAGGGCCATCCCCTGCCAAGAGATATGGCCCCAACGCACTTGCGAGAGTCACTTGCCTGAAGAGGTTTTGCAGGTATCAGCGCGCGGTTATCACCGCCAGTTTGCTGATCCCCGCACGTTCGATGGCCGCCATGGCCCGCGCCACTTCGCCGTAGTTCACGCCGTCATCGGCCTGCAGCTGCACGCGCACATCCGCGTCCTTGTCCTTGGCAGCCTTGAGGTTGGTTTCCAGCAAATCGGGCTGGATCTGGTCCTTGTTGATGAACAGCTTGCCCTCGCCGTCGATGCTGACCACCAGCGGGTCCTTCTGCTCCACCGGGGCCACAGCCTCGGTCTTGGGCAAGTTGATGGGGAT
The DNA here is from genome assembly GCF_022760795.1 of Pseudomonas sp. BP01. Taxonomy (NCBI): domain Bacteria; kingdom Pseudomonadati; phylum Pseudomonadota; class Gammaproteobacteria; order Pseudomonadales; family Pseudomonadaceae; genus Pseudomonas; species Pseudomonas sp. BP01. The sequence goes on along the minus strand of NZ_JAFBKA010000025.1, from coordinate 6,368 downwards.
GGCGTTGGTCAGCAGCGGCGCGGTGACGATGAACACCACCAGCAGCACCAGCATGACGTCTACCAAGGGCGTGACGTTGATTTCACTAAGGACTTCGTCGCTGTCCTGGGTCGAAAAGGCCATATCAGGACGCCTCCTTCACCGGCTGGGTGAAACCAGCCTGGGCTTTTTGCACGGCAGGGTGTACCAGCACGCGGAAGGCACTCTTCTGCGCCAAGCTATAGAAGTCGTGGGCGAAGTCATCCAGGTCGGCAGCGGTCAGCTTGAGGCGACGCAGGAAGTAGTTGTACACCAGCACTGCCGGCACTGCGACGGCGATACCCACACCGGTAGCCACCAGTGCCGCACCGATTGGACCGGCGACGGTTTCCAGGCTGGCGGAGCCAGCCGCACTGATGCCCTTTAGCGCTTCCATGATGCCCCACACGGTGCCGAACAGGCCGATGAAGGGCGAGGTGCTGCCGATACTGGCAACCACCGCCAGGCCGGTTTCCAGCGAGCGGCGCTCACGCACGATCTGCTGACGCAGGGCGCGCTCCAGGCGGTCCTGGTGGTTGATGGCGTGGCTCAGGTCGTTGGCCTGGGTCTCGCCAACGGCAATCGCGGCGTACCCGGCCTGGGCAACGCGGGCAGCCGGGCCGGGCAGCTCATGGCTGAGTTCGGCGGCCGAGTCCAGGCTGGAGGCCGACCAGAACTGCTTGTGGAAGCGCTTGTCCTGGTTTTTCAGCCGCACGAACTGCGCAACCTTGACCAGGGCCAGGCCCCAGGTGACGACAGAGAAACCGACCAGCAGCCAGATGACTGCGCTTTCAACGGATTCGAGGGGGGATGCCAGCAGGCTCATGATGGTGTCTTCCTGTGTTCTGCGAAATAGTTAGCGAAGCTTGAAATCGATCGGCACGCTGACCCAGCCGGTCTGGGCCACATCGCCCTGCTTGGCGGGTACGAAGCTCCAGCGCTTGACCGCGGCCAGCGCGGCAGCGTCGAGGGCGTCACGGCCACTGCTTTTCTGTATCTGGATCTGCCCGGGCTTGCCGCTTGGCAGCACCTCTACGCGCAACAGCACGGTGCCTTCCCAACCACGGCGCTGGGCCATTTGCGGGTATTCCGGTGCCGGGTTCTTCAGGTACGCGGCGTTGGCCGATGCCGGGGTTATCGGAGCCGGCGCGGGTGGCGCTGGCGCAGGCGGTGCGGGGGCGGCCACCGGCGCTGGCGGTGGTGCCTCGACCGGCTTGGGCTGTGGCTTGGGCGCTTGCTTGACCACAGGCTTAGGCACGGGCTTTGGCTTGGGTTTGGGCTTGGCGGCCAGTTCGTCGACTACCGGTGGTGGCGGTGGCGGCTCGACCACAGGCGGTGCGGGCGCTGGCGGCGGTGGTTCGACCACGGGCGGCGCTGGCGCTGCGAACTCGATGGTCATGGGCGGCACCTGTGGCGGCACCACTGGCAGCTCGGGTGTTGGCGCCTGGCTGACCCAGTACGCTGCAGCACCATGCAGCACCAGCACCAGCAGGCCCAACACCAGCTTGTCGCGGCGCTTGAGCCCGCTGACGGGCGTGCGTTGCAGGCGCAGCTGGCCAAGCGGGAGGCGAAGCGTGCGTCCAAGCTCGACCAGGTCACCCGGGGCCGGGCGCCATGGCTGGTCGTAGGCCCTGACGGCCGACTGGACATTACCCATTGATCAAACTCCTGGGGTCTCGATTCAGGTGTGTGGCTGAATCATCGGGGCCAGAGGCTTATCTCTTAAAGTAATGTTTAAAATTATGGTTAGAACTGAATTGAATATTGTTTTTTGGGTGATGCTTCAAGCCCGCGTATTACGCGGCCTGAGGATGGATGAGTTAAAAGCGATGCCTTCAAGGCATGCAAAATATTCGCGCAAGGCATGAAATTGCCGCGAGGGCTGCGCCCTCGATCGCCGGCAAGCCAGCTCCCACATTGACCGCGGTAAACAGCCCCCGGCAATCTGTCAGGCAAAAAAAAGCCCGGAACCAAGCCCGGGCTTTTTCATCATCAAGTGCGGCTCAGATATCCGCCACCTTCTGCCAAACCTTCGGCCGGAAGAACAACGTCTCGCCCCGCGCCAGCCCGGTCAGGCTGTCATGGTCCTTGACCACCTCGGCCTCGATCAACTCGCTCTGCCCTTCCACCTTCAAGGTCACCCGCGTGGTAGCGCCCAGCGGCCGGATATCCCGCACCTCGGCAGCATGGTGCCCTTCGGTCTCATGCCGCGACAGCGACACCTCGTGCGGGCGGAACAGCACATGGTGCCCTTCGCTCACAGCCAGGCGGTTGGAGTCGCCCAGGAAGTGGTAGACGAAGTCGTTGGCCGGCTGCTCGTACACCTCGCCCGGCGAGCCGATCTGCTCGATCACGCCCTTGTTCATGACCACGATGCGGTCAGCCACTTCCATGGCCTCTTCCTGGTCGTGGGTGACGAACACCGACGTCAGGTTGATGTCTTCGTGCAGCCGCGCCAGCCAACGGCGCAGCTCCTTGCGTACCTTGGCGTCCAGCGCACCGAACGGCTCGTCCAGCAGCAGCACCTTGGGCTCCACTGCCAAGGCGCGGGCCAGGGCAATACGCTGACGCTGGCCACCAGACAGCTGCTCCGGGTAGCGGTCGGACAACCAGTCCAGCTGCACCATGTTCAGCAGCTCGTGCACTTTCTCGGCAATCTTGCTCTCGCTCGGGCGCTCGCCCTTGGGCTTCATGCGCAGGCCGAAGGCGACGTTGTCGAACACGCTCATGTGGCGGAACAGCGCGTAGTGCTGGAACACGAACCCGACGTTGCGGTCACGCACGTCGTGGCCGGACACATCCTCGCCATGGAACACGATGTTGCCCTGGTCCGGGGTTTCCAGGCCGGCGATGATGCGCAGCAGGGTGGTCTTGCCACAGCCGGACGGGCCCAGCAGCGCCACCAGCTCGCCGCTGTTGATGTCCAGGTTGATGTTGTTCAGGGCCTGGAAGCTGTTGAAGCGCTTGCTGACATTACGAACTTCGATCGACATGAATCATTCCTCCGCGGCGCTGTGGCGCAGGCGGTTAATACGGTTCTCGCTCCACTGCTTGAGCAGCAGGATGAAGAGCGCCAGGATCAGCAACAGGCTGGCCACGCTGAAGGCCGCTACGTGGTTGTACTCGTTGTAGAGGATCTCTACGTGCAGCGGCAAGGTGTTGGTCACGCCACGAATGTGGCCCGACACCACCGACACCGCGCCAAACTCGCCCATGGCCCGTGCGGTACACAGCACCACGCCATAGATCAGGCCCCATTTGATGTTGGGCAAGGTCACGTGCCAGAACATCTGCCAGCCATTGGCACCGAGCAGGCGCGCGGCCTCCTCTTCTTGCGTGCCCTGCTCCTGCATCAGCGGGATCAGCTCACGGGCCACAAACGGCACGGTGACGAAGATGGTCGCCAGGACGATGCCCGGCAGGGCGAAGACGATCTGGATGTCATGGTCCTGCAGCCAGGGCCCGAACAGGCCCTGCGCGCCGAACATCAGCACGTAGACCAGGCCGGCGATTACCGGCGATACCGAGAACGGCAGGTCGATAAGGGTGACCAGGATACTTTTGCCACGGAAGTTGTACTTGCTGACGCACCAAGCGGCGCTGACACCGAACACCAGGTTCAACGGTACCGAAATGGCTACGGCGAGCAGGGTCAGCTTCAGCGCCGACAAGGCGTCAGGCTCGAAGATCGCCTCGAAGAAGGTGCCAAAACCGTTCTTCAGCGCCTGCGACACCACGATCACCAGCGGCAACAACAGGAACAGGGCGAACACCAGCCAGCCAAGGCCGATAAGAATGCGCCGCGACGTAGCACTGCCACGCCGGGCAGCGTTGGCGGCGGCGCTTGCACTCAGGGATGAACTGGACATGCCGGCCTCCTTCAAGGGGTTTCGATGCGGCGCTGCAGCAGGTTGATCAGCAGCAGCAGGATGAAGGAAACCACCAGCATCAGCACGCCGATGGCAGTCGCGCCGGTGTAGTCGTACTGGTCGAGCTTGACCATGATCAGCAGCGGCAGGATCTCGGTCTTCATCGGCATGTTGCCGGCAATGAAGATTACCGAACCATACTCGCCCACGCCGCGGGCGAAGGCCAGGGCAAAGCCGGTGAGCCAGGCCGGCAGCAGGGCTGGCGCCAGTATGTGGCGGAACACCTGCAGCGGCTTGGCCCCCAGGCAGGCAGCGGCCTCCTCCACTTCACGCGGGATGTCGGCCAGTACCGGCTGCACCGTGCGCACCACGAACGGCAAGGTGACGAAGGTCAGCGCCAGGGTGATGCCCAGCGGGGTGTAGGCGATCTTGAAGCCCAGGTCGGTGGCGAACTGGCCAACCCAGCCCGCAGGCGCGTACAGGGCGGTCAGGGCGATACCGGCGACGGCGGTGGGCAAGGCGAACGGCAGGTCGATCATCGCGTCGATGATCTTGCGCCCAGGGAAGGTGTAGCGCACCAGCACCCAGGCCAGCAGGGTGCCGATCACCCCGTTGATGATGGCGGCGAACAGGGCGGTGCCGAAACTCAGCTTGAGCGCGGCGATCACCCGCGGCGCACTGATGATGTTCCAGAACTGCTCCCAGGTCAGCTGCGAGGCATGAATGAACATGGCTGCCAGCGGTATCAGCACGATCAGGCTGAGGTACACCAAGGTGTAGCCCAGCGTCAGCCCGAAGCCGGGTATGACGGGGGAAATACGACGCGACATAAGTATCCCTGGTTGAACGCACGAAGCCCGGAATCAATCCCGGGCCGGTGCTAGCTTCTGAAATCCTGGGGCTGCCTTGCAGCCCATCGCGACACAAGGCCGCTCCTACAAGTAGAACGCGTATCCCCTGTAGGAGCGGCCTTGTGTCGCGATAGGGCCGCAAAGCGGCCCCCGCTTTTCCCTGGCGTTTACTGTGCCTGATAGATCTGGTCGAACACACCGCCATCATTGAAGAATTTGGGTTGTGCAGTTTTCCAGCCACCGAAGTCCTTGTCGATGGTTACCAGGTCCAGTTTCGGGAATTGCTTGCCGAATTCGGCAGCGACCTTCTCGTCACGCGGGCGATAGAAGTTCTCGGCGGCAATCTTCTGCCCGGCCGGGCTGTACAGGTGCTTGAGGTATTCGGTGGCAATGTCGGTATTGCCCTTCTTCTCGGCGTTCTTGTCCACCACCGCCACGGGCGGTTCGGCCAGGATCGACAGCGACGGTACGACGATGTCGAACTTGTCGGCGCCACCGTCTTCCTTCAGCGCCAGGAAGGCTTCGTTTTCCCAGGCCAGCAGCACATCGCCCTGGCCGTTGTTGACGAAGGTGATGGTCGAGCCACGGGCGCCGGTATCCAGCACCGGCACGTGCTTGAACAACTCCTGCACGTAGGCCTTGGCCTTGTCTTCGCTACCACCGGCTTTCAGGCCATAGGCCCAGGCCGCCAGGAAGTTCCAGCGTGCACCGCCGGAGGTTTTCGGGTTGGGGGTGATGACCGAGACGTCCTTCTTGATCAGGTCGCCCCAATCCTTGATGCCTTTCGGGTTGCCCTTGCGCACCAGGAACACGATGGTCGAGGTGTACGGGGTGCTGGCGTCCGGCAGGCGCGTCTGCCAGTTGTCCGGCAGGGTCTTGCCAAGCTTGGCCACTTCGTCGATGTCACCGGCCAGGGCCAGGGTCACCACGTCGGCGCGCAGGCCGTCGATCACCGCACGGGCCTGCTTGCCCGAGCCGCCATGGGATTGCTGGATCTTCACCTTGTCGCCCGGGTGGGCCTGCTGCCAGTGCTTGATGAACTCGGCGTTGTACTGCTGGTACAGCTCGCGGGTCGGGTCGTAGGACACGTTCAGCAGTTCGTAGTCCTTGGCGATGGCGGAACCGGCAAAAACAGCACTGGCCAGGGCGGCGAGCGCATAACGGCGGATGGACATGGTGAAGCTCCCGATTGGCATTTTTCTAATTTTGGAGGTGAGGCGCGATCAGCCCGACTTGTTGCCGGGCTGTTGCAGGCGGAACTTCTCCTTGCGCTCGATCTGTACGACCTGAGCGTTGTGCACAGTGATCTCCACCGCACCAAACCGCAGGTCGCGCAAGGCGCTCTGGATTTCACGCAGAATGGTGGCTTCGTCCTGACCGTCGATGCTACGCAGAGATGCACTCATGCTCGTTCTCCTTGGAGTGAGGGTGCCGGGCAGAGGTTTGAAGGGGATTTGCGCCTGGCTTGAGGGCAATAGTAGTGAGGCGGAGTTATTCTTAAAAATACTGTTTAAGAATGTTTATATAACCAAATTAAAATCGCGATTCTGCAGCCGACGCAAAGCCCTGTGGGAGCGGGTTCACCCGCGAATGCGATGGTGGAGCTACCGTCGCATTCGCGGGTGAACCC
>NZ_JAFBKA010000024.1:0-85154 GCF_022760795.1 Pseudomonas sp. BP01 | reverse complement strand
CCGAACTCAGCAGTGAAACGATGCATCGCCGATGGTAGTGTGGGGTTTCCCCATGTGAGAGTAGGTCATCGTCAAGATTCATTTCGCAAAACCCCTATCTGCGCATGCAGGTAGGGGTTTTGTCTTTGTGGGCGAAAAATCCGGCCCTGCTCGAGCCCTTGTAGGAGCAGCCTTGTGCTGCGAGGAGGTCGGTAAGGCCAAAGATTGTCTTCGGCTGCAATGGCCTCTTCGCAGCACAAGGCTGCTCCTGCGGAGTAGGGTGCAACGCCAGGTATCCAGGCCCTTTTCCTATGCAAGCCAACAGCCCATGGCTATCATGCCTGCCTTATTCCAAGTTGAGACTGGCATGCTGAAGTTGTTGAATCTCCTCAAGGATGGCCGGTTCCATTCCGGAGAAGCTCTGGGGGCAGCCCTTGGGGTGAGTCGCAGCGCCGTTTGGAAGCAGCTGCAGCACCTGGAGAGCGAGCTGAACCTCACCATTCACAAGGTTCGTGGGCGCGGTTATCAGCTGGCGGCACCACTGGCTTTGCTCGAGGCACAGGCAATCGCCGGGTTTGCTGAAGGCGAGCAGTGGCCGGTTTTTATCCACGAAATCATCGACTCGACCAACGCCGAAGGCTTGAGGCTTGCCAATCAAGGGCAGGTAGCGCCATTTCTCGTCTTGGCCGAGCGGCAAAGCGCAGGCCGCGGCCGACGTGGCCGGCAATGGGTCAGCCCATTTGCTGAAAACCTCTACTACAGCCTTGTCTTGAGGGTGGATGGCGGCATGCGCCAGCTCGAAGGCTTGAGCCTGGTGGTGGGGATTGCAGTAATGCGCACGCTGCAGGCGTTCGGCGTAAAGGATGTAGGGCTTAAATGGCCCAATGATGTACTGGTTCGTGGGCAGAAGATCACCGGCATTCTCCTGGAGTTGGTGGGTGACCCGGCCGATGTCTGTCATGTGGTACTGGGTATCGGTATCAATGTGAACATGCAGGTCAACGCCGAGGTTGATCAGGAGTGGACGTCGATGCAGCGTGAGGTGGGTGCGGCTGTAGACCGTAACCACCTGGTAGCGTCGCTCAATCAGCAATTGCAGCACGAATTGGCACGCCATCGTCGCTACGGGTTTGCCGCATTCCAGGAGGAATGGGAGCAGGCGCACCTTTGGCAGGGGCGCAATGTTTCACTGGTTGCCGGTAGCACACGTATTGATGGCGTGGTTCTTGGCGTCGACGGGCAGGGCGGCTTGCGCCTTGAGGTGGACGGAGTTGAAAAGAGCTTCAGTGGTGGTGAGCTCAGTTTGAGGTTGCGTGATGATTCTTGAGCTCGACTGCGGTAACAGCTTCATCAAGTGGCGTGTAATCCATACCGCTGATGCGATGATTGAAGGTGGCGGGATCGTCGATTCCGATCAAGCACTGCTGGCCGAAGTGACCGCGATGGCCTCGGTGCGTCTGACGGGTTGCCGCATTGTCAGTGTGCGCAGCGAGGAAGAAACCGATGCGCTGTGTGCGTTGATAGCCCAGGCATTTTCCGTGCAGGCGCATGTTGCGCATCCAGCGCAGCGCATGGCCGGTGTGCGCAACGGTTATGACGACTATCAGCGTCTGGGCATGGACCGTTGGCTGGCGGCGCTGGGTGCATTTCACCTGGCCAAGGGCGCGTGCCTGGTGATTGACCTGGGTACCGCTGCCAAAGCGGACTTTGTGGCCGCAGACGGCGAACATCTGGGTGGCTACATCTGTCCGGGCATGCCATTGATGCGCAGTCAGTTGCGTACCCACACCCGGCGTATTCGCTATGACGATGCCTCTGCCGAGCGCGCATTGACCAGCCTGTCGCCTGGCCGCTCTACCGTCGAAGCAGTCGAGCGGGGGTGCGTGTTGATGCTCCAGGGTTTCGCGCGTACCCAGCTTGAGCAGGCGCGTGCGCTGTGGGGTGACGAATTCACCGTGTTCCTTACCGGGGGCGATGCGCCGCTGGTGAGGGAGGCTGTGCCACAGGCGCGTGTCGTCCCTGACCTGGTTTTCGTTGGCCTGGCTATGGCCTGTCCACTGGATTGAGGTGCCTATGCGTTGGTTGTTTCTGTTGCTACTGGTGCTCAACGTCTTCTATTACGTGTGGCATCAGCAGGAAGCACCGCTGAAGGTCAAGGAAGTCGCCCCCCTGTCACTGTACAAGGGGAGTCAGCAAGAAATCCGCCTGTTGCGTGAAACGGGTGTGTCGGCGCCACCCAGACGCCGCGACGAATGCCTGGTAGTGGGTGGGGTGGCAGGGCAGGCGCAGCTGGATGCACTGCGTCAGCGCTTGCTGAGCCTTGATATTGCCACCTTGCCAGTGGCAGGCCAGCTGCCTGGAGCAGAAGGGCGCTGGCTCAAGGTTGCCCCGGAAAGCGAGCGTTTACTGGACCAAACGGTGCTTTCGGCTCTTTCCAATGATTTCAAAGACTTAAAACATAAAATTATTTTCTGCCAGGGTATTGCAACTGGTGAATAGCTTGATAGAATGGCGCCCGCTTCACAGGGAACACCACTCAGGTGGTAGAGCTGGAAGCGGTGTCAAAGCAGCTAAGTTTCAGATTTGATTGAAAAAATTTGAAAAAACGCTTGACACTGGGACGGCAGACAAATAGAATGCCGGCCACATCTGGAGGGATTCCCGAGCGGTCAAAGGGGACGGACTGTAAATCCGTTGCGAGAGCTTCGAAGGTTCGAATCCTTCTCCCTCCACCAGTTTTAGCGAGAGCCGCAAGCTCCGCGGGTATAGTTTAGTGGTAGAACCTCAGCCTTCCAAGCTGATGATGCGGGTTCGATTCCCGCTACCCGCTCCAAGTTTGCTGGATTTTGCGCAAAGTGTTTCGCTCTTGTAGCTCAGTTGGTAGAGCACACCCTTGGTAAGGGTGAGGTCAGCGGTTCAAATCCGCTCAAGAGCTCCATATAAACAAGGCAGATATGAAAATATCTGCCTTTGTTTTATCAGCGCAAGACTATTTCTTCTGCGGAGGATTGTATCGATGGCTAAGGAAAAGTTTGATCGTTCCCTTCCCCACGTTAACGTCGGCACTATCGGCCACGTTGACCACGGTAAGACCACTCTGACCGCAGCTCTGACTCGCGTCTGCTCCGAAGTTTTCGGTTCGGCAGTCGTTGAGTTCGACAAGATCGACTCGGCTCCGGAAGAAAAAGCGCGCGGTATCACCATCAACACCGCTCACGTCGAGTACAACTCGAACATTCGTCACTACGCTCACGTCGACTGCCCAGGTCACGCTGACTACGTGAAGAACATGATCACCGGTGCTGCCCAGATGGACGGCGCGATCCTGGTTTGCTCGGCCGCCGATGGTCCGATGCCACAAACCCGTGAGCACATCCTGCTGTCCCGTCAGGTTGGCGTTCCGTACATCGTGGTCTTCCTGAACAAGGCTGACCTGGTAGACGACGCTGAGCTGCTGGAACTGGTCGAGATGGAAGTTCGCGACCTGCTGTCCACCTATGACTTCCCAGGCGACGACACCCCGATCATCATCGGTTCGGCTCGTATGGCGCTGGAAGGCAAAGACGACAACGAGATGGGCACCACTGCCGTCAAGAAGCTGGTTGAAACTCTGGACAGCTACATCCCAGAGCCAGAGCGCGCTATCGACAAGCCGTTCCTGATGCCAATCGAAGACGTATTCTCGATCTCGGGTCGTGGTACCGTTGTTACCGGCCGTATCGAGCGTGGTATCGTCCGCGTTCAGGATCCGCTGGAAATCGTTGGTCTGCGTGACACCACCACCACCACCTGCACCGGTGTTGAGATGTTCCGCAAGCTGCTGGACGAAGGTCGTGCTGGCGAGAACTGCGGCGTTCTGCTGCGTGGTACCAAGCGTGACGACGTTGAGCGTGGCCAGGTTCTGGTCAAGCCAGGTTCGGTCAAGCCGCACACCAAGTTCACCGCAGAAGTCTACGTCCTGTCGAAGGAAGAAGGCGGCCGTCACACTCCGTTCTTCAAAGGCTACCGTCCTCAGTTCTACTTCCGTACCACTGACGTGACCGGTAACTGCGAACTGCCGGAAGGCGTTGAAATGGTAATGCCAGGTGACAACATTCAGATGACTGTTACCCTGATCAAGACCATCGCAATGGAAGACGGTCTGCGCTTCGCTATCCGTGAAGGCGGTCGTACCGTCGGCGCCGGCGTCGTAGCCAAAATCATCGAGTAATCACTCGACCGATTGAAAAAGGCCTCCGCTCAGCGGGGGCTTTTTTTATTGGGTTGACACTAAATTGGGGCGTCTATAGAATCACGCCTCCTTTTAGCGGGCGTAGTGCGTCCGTTGGGAACAGCCTGGAGTCTGAAATCCAATGCAAAATCAGCAAATCCGTATCAGGTTGAAGGCTTTCGACCATCGCCTGATCGACCAATCCACCCAGGAAATCGTGGAAACCGCGAAACGTACTGGTGCACAAGTGCGTGGTCCGATTCCACTGCCTACCCGCAAAGAGCGTTTCACCGTTCTGGTTTCCCCGCACGTCAACAAAGACGCGCGTGACCAGTACGAGATTCGCACTCATAAGCGTGTTCTGGACATCGTCCAGCCAACGGATAAAACCGTTGACGCGCTGATGAAGCTTGATCTGGCGGCAGGTGTGGAAGTTCAGATCAGCCTCGGCTAAGACTTCGGTCTAGTCGTGTAACGCTCTGAAATGGGCGGCCATAGCGGGTGAAAGCCCCGTACACTCATGAGGTTTACAACATGACTATTGGTGTAATCGGTCGCAAATGCGGTATGACCCGCATTTTCACCGAAGAAGGTGTCTCCATTCCGGTCACGGTCATTGAGATCGAACCGAATCGCGTCACCCAGTTCAAAACTGAGGAAACCGATGGCTACCGTGCAGTGCAAGTCACTGTCGGCGAGCGTCGTGCTTCGCGTGTGACTGCCGCTCAGGCAGGCCACTTCGCCAAGGCTAACGTTGCCGCTGGTCGCGGTGTTTGGGAGTTCCGTCTTGAAGAAGGCGATTTCCAGGCTGGCGATCTGATCAAAGCTGAACTCTTCACTGCAGGCCAGCTGGTAGACGTTACTGGTCAGTCCAAAGGTAAAGGCTTCGCCGGTACCATCAAGCGCTGGAACTTCCGTGGTCAGGACAACACCCACGGTAACTCCGTGTCGCACCGTGTGCCTGGTTCCATCGGCCAGTGCCAGACTCCTGGTCGTGTGTTCAAGGGCAAGAAAATGTCCGGTCACATGGGCGCCGAGCGCGTGACTGTTCAGTCCCTGGAAGTAGTTCGCGTAGACGCTGAACGCAACCTGCTGCTCGTCAAGGGTGCCGTTCCTGGCGCTACTGGCGGCGACGTGGTTGTACGTCCAGCTGTCAAGGCTCGCGGTTAAGGGGAAACTGACATGCAACTCAATGTAAATGACGCTCAGGCGATCGAAGTTTCCGAACTGACTTTCGGTGGCGAATTCAACGAGACGCTGGTACACCAAGCAGTCGTGGCCTACATGGCCGGCGGCCGTCAGGGCACCAAGCAGCAAAAGACCCGTTCCGACGTGGCTGGTGGCGGTAAGCGCCCATGGCGTCAGAAGGGTACTGGCCGTGCTCGTGCTGGTACCACTCGTGGTCCGATCTGGCGTGGCGGTGGTGTAACCTTCGCAGCTCGCCCTCAAGATCACTCGCAGAAGCTCAACAAGAAGATGTATCGCGCAGCTCTGCGCTCCATCCTCGCTGAGCTGGTGCGTAGCGACCGTCTGGTCGTGGTTCAGGACTTCGCTGTTGAAGCACCGAAAACCAAAGATCTGCTGAACAAGCTGAACGGCATGGGTCTGAGCGATGTACTGATCGTTTCCGACGCTGTTGATCAGAACCTGTACCTGGCTGCTCGCAACCTGCCGCACGTCGATGTACGTGACGTACAAGGTTCCGACCCGGTCAGTCTGATCGCATACGAGAAAGTGTTGATCACTGTCTCGGCCGTGAAGAAATTCGAGGAGCTGCTGGGATGAACCAGGAACGCGTATTTAAAGTCCTCCTTGGCCCGCACGTTTCCGAGAAGGCTACCGTTCTGGCTGAGAAAAAAGGCCAGTTCGTATTCAAGGTTGCTACCGATGCAACCAAGCTGGAAATCAAGAAAGCTGTCGAAGGCCTGTTCAACGTAAAAGTTGAAAACGTGTCGACTGTTAACGTTCTGGGTAAAACCAAGCGTACCGCACGTGGTCTGGGCAAGCGTAATGACTGGAAGAAGGCGATTGTCTCCCTTCAGCCAGGCCAAGATCTCGATTTCAGCAGCAGTGCTGAGTAAGGAAGGGGTGCATCATGGCAATCGTTAAATGCAAACCGACTTCCCCTGGCCGCCGTTTCGTGGTCAAGGTGGTCAACAAGGAGCTGCACAAAGGCGCTCCTCACGCACCGCTGCTCGAGAAGAAATCGAAGTCTGGTGGTCGTAACAACAATGGCCGCATTACCACTCGTCACGTTGGTGGTGGTCATAAGCAGCATTACCGTCTGGTCGACTTCCGTCGCAACGACAAAGATGGCATCCCAGCCACTGTCGAGCGTATCGAATACGATCCAAACCGTACTGCTCACATCGCCCTGCTGTGCTACGCAGACGGCGAGCGTCGCTACATCATTGCCCCTAAAGGCGTGAGCGCTGGCGACCAGCTGATCGCAGGTGCACTGGCCCCAATCAAGGCCGGTAACTCCCTGCAACTGCGCAACATCCCAGTAGGTAGCACCATTCACGGTGTTGAACTGAAGCCGGGTAAAGGTGCTCAGATCGCTCGTTCCGCTGGTGCTTCGGCTCAGCTGATCGCTCGTGACGGCGTATACGTGACTCTGCGTCTGCGTTCCGGTGAAATGCGTAAAGTACTGGCTGAGTGCCGTGCGACCCTGGGCGAAGTCTCGAACTCCGAGCACAGCCTGCGTTCGCTGGGTAAAGCGGGTGCCAAACGCTGGCGCGGCGTTCGCCCAACCGTTCGTGGCGTTGCCATGAACCCGGTTGACCACCCACATGGTGGTGGTGAAGGTCGTACCTCCGGTGGTCGTCATCCGGTATCGCCATGGGGCTTCCCAACCAAGGGTGCTAAAACCCGTGGTAATAAGCGTACCGACAACATGATCGTCCGTCGTCGCAAGTAACTAGAGGGATACGACAGTGCCACGTTCTCTGAAAAAAGGTCCTTTTATCGATCTTCACCTGTTGAAGAAGGTCGAAGTGGCGGTGGAGAAGAACGATCGCAAGCCAGTTAAAACCTGGTCGCGTCGCTCGATGATCCTGCCACAAATGGTCGGTCTGACCATCGCGGTTCACAACGGTCGCCAGCATGTTCCAGTTCTCGTGAACGAAGACATGGTCGGCCACAAACTGGGCGAGTTCGCCGGTACCCGCACCTATCGCGGGCACGTGGCTGACAAGAAAGCCAAGCGTTAAGGGGTAAGGAAATGGAAGTAGCCGCTAAGTTGTCGGGCGCTCGCATCTCCGCCCAGAAAGCCCGCTTGGTCGCCGACCAGATCCGCGGGAAGAAGGTGGGCGAAGCGCTCAACCTGTTGGCCTTCAGCAGCAAAAAAGCCGCTGAAATCATGAAGAAAGTCCTCGAGTCGGCCGTAGCCAACGCCGAACACAACGAAGGCGCAGACGTTGATGACCTGAAGGTCTCCACCGTCTTCGTCAACGAAGGGCGTTCGCTGAAGCGTATCATGCCACGTGCCAAAGGCCGTGCTGATCGCATCGTCAAGCGGTCTTGCCATATCACTGTCAAGGTTGCGGACAAGTAACGGAGTCGATCAGATGGGTCAGAAAGTACATCCCACTGGCATTCGCCTGGGAATCGTCAAGGAGCACACCTCCGTCTGGTACGCAGACGGTGCTACTTACGCAGATTACCTCTTGAAGGATCTGAAAACGCGTGAGTACCTCCAAGACAAACTAAAAAGCGCGTCCGTAAGCCGTATCGATATTCATCGTCCGGCTCAAACTGCACGCATCACCATCCACACTGCTCGTCCCGGTATCGTTATCGGCAAGAAAGGTGAAGATGTTGAGAAGCTGCGTCAGGACCTGACCAAGCAGATGGGTGTGCCTGTGCACATCAACATCGAAGAGATCCGCAAGCCGGAACTCGACGCTATGCTGGTTGCGCAGAGCGTAGCTCAGCAGCTGGAACGCCGCGTAATGTTCCGTCGCGCCATGAAGCGCGCCGTACAGAACGCCATGCGTATTGGTGCCAAGGGCATCAAGATCCAGGTGAGCGGTCGTCTCGGCGGTGCCGAGATTGCTCGTACCGAGTGGTATCGCGAAGGTCGTGTGCCTCTGCACACCCTGCGTGCCGATATCGACTACAACACCTACGAAGCTCACACCACTTACGGTGTGATCGGTGTGAAGGTTTGGATCTTCAAAGGCGAAGTTATTGGTGGTCGCCAAGAAGAACTGAAACCACAAGCACCAGCGCCTCGTAAAAAAGCTGCTAAGTAAGGGGTACGCCAAATGTTGCAACCAAAGCGTACAAAATTCCGCAAGCAGATGACCGGCCACAACCGTGGTCTGGCACTGCGCGGTAGCAAAGTCAGCTTCGGCGAATTCGCCCTGAAAGCTGTTGCTCGCGGTCGCCTCACCGCTCGCCAGATCGAGTCCGCACGTCGTGCGCTGACCCGTCACGTTAAGCGTGGCGGCAAGATCTGGATCCGTGTGTTCCCGGACAAGCCGATCTCCAAGAAACCTCTCGAGGTTCGTATGGGTAAAGGTAAGGGCTCCGTGGAGTACTGGGTTGCCCAGATCCAGCCAGGCAAAGTCCTGTACGAGATCGAGGGTGTTTCTGAAGAGCTGGCGCGCGAAGCTTTCGCCCTGGCTGCTGCAAAGCTGCCTCTCGCCACCTCCTTTGTTAAGCGGACGGTGATGTGATGAAAGCGAATGAACTTCGTGAAAAATCGGCACAGCAGCTGAACGAGCAACTGCTCGGCTTGCTGCGCGACCAGTTCAATCTGCGCATGCAGAAAGCAACTGGCCAGTTGGGGCAGTCGCACCTGCTCTCGCAAGTTAAGCGTGACATCGCTCGCGTGAAAACTGTGCTCAACCAGCAGGCAGGTAAGTGATCATGGCTGAAGCTGAAAAAACCGTCCGTACGCTGACTGGCCGTGTCGTCAGCGACAAAATGGACAAGACCATCACCGTTTTGATCGAGCGTCGCGTAAAGCACCCGATCTACGGTAAATACGTTAAGCGTTCGACTAAGCTGCACGCGCACGACGAAACCAACCAGTGCAAGATCGGCGACAAGGTTTCGATTACCGAAACCCGTCCGCTGGCCAAGACCAAGTCCTGGGCACTGGTTGAAGTCCTCGAACGCGCTGTTGAAGTCTAAGGGCTAGGGGTCGGAGAAATTTTATGATTCAGACTCAATCCATGCTCGATGTGGCCGATAACAGCGGCGCTCGTCGCGTCATGTGCATCAAGGTGCTCGGCGGCTCGCACCGTCGTTACGCCGGCATCGGTGACATCATCAAGGTTACTGTCAAGGAAGCAATTCCGCGCGGTAAGGTCAAAAAAGGCCAAGTGATGACTGCTGTTGTCGTGCGCACCCGTCACGGTGTTCGTCGCGCTGACGGTTCCATCATTCGTTTCGACGGCAACGCTGCTGTTCTGCTGAACAACAAGCAAGAGCCGATCGGCACTCGCATCTTCGGGCCAGTGACCCGTGAACTTCGTACTGAGAAGTTCATGAAGATCGTCTCGCTCGCCCCTGAAGTGCTGTAAGGAGATCCGACATGCAAAAGATTCGTCGTGACGACGAGATCATCGTGATCGCCGGCAAAGACAAAGGTAAGCGCGGTAAGGTGCTGAAGGTTCTGGCTGATGACCGTCTGGTCATCGGTGGCGTGAACCTGGTCAAGCGTCATACCAAGCCTAACCCGATGGCGGGCGTTCAGGGCGGTATCGTCGAGAAAGAAGCGCCTCTGCACGCTTCCAACGTTGCCATCTTCAACGGTGAAACCAACAAGGCTGACCGCGTTGGTTTCAAAGTAGAAGACGGTAAGAAAATTCGTGTCTTCAAGTCGACCCAAAAAGCGGTTGATGCTTGAACACTGCTAGGTAGAAGACCATGGCACGACTGAAAGAGATTTACCGGAACGAAATCGCTCATAAGCTTAAGGAAGAACTTAAGCTGTCGAACGTGATGGAAGTTCCGCGCGTTACCAAAATCACCCTGAACATGGGTCTGGGCGAAGCGATCGGCGACAAGAAAGTCATCGAGCACGCAGTAGCTGACCTGGAAAAGATCACCGGTCAAAAGCCGGTCGTGACTTTCGCTCGTAAATCCATCGCTGGCTTCAAAGTCCGCGAAGGATGGCCGATCGGTGTCAAGGTGACCCTGCGTAGCGACAAGATGTACGAATTCCTGGACCGCCTGCTGGCGATCTCCCTGCCTCGGGTTCGCGACTTCCGCGGCCTGAATGCCAAGTCCTTCGATGGCCGTGGCAACTACAGCATGGGCGTGAAAGAGCAGATCATCTTCCCGGAAATCGATTACGACAAGATCGATGCTCTGCGCGGTTTGGACATCACCCTGACCACCACTGCTCGTTCGGACGACGAAGGCCGCGCTCTGCTGCGTGCTTTCAAGTTCCCGTTCCGCAACTGATTGGAGTAGGAAAATGGCCAAGAAGAGCATGAAAAACCGTGAGCTGAAGCGTCAGCTGACGGTAGCCAAGTTCGCTAAGAAGCGTGCTGAGCTGAAAGCGACCATCGTCAATGTTAACGCCTCTCCAGAAGAGCGTTTCGCTGCCGTTGTCGCTCTGCAGAAGCAGCCACGCGACGCTAGCGCCTCGCGCCTGCGCAACCGTTGCCGCCTGACCGGTCGTCCTCACGGTGTATACCGTAAGTTCGGCCTGGGCCGTAACATGCTGCGTCAAGCTGCAATGCGCGGCGACGTACCAGGTCTGGTCAAGGCCTCCTGGTAATCGCTGTCGGTGTGATCCCGGTGGAAGGGGAGCAATCTTCCGACCGCCGGTGACCTCGCCAAGAAACAAGCCCCTATATGGGGCTTGTTTCGTTTCTGCCTTGTGTCTAGAATGACCGGCTCACCCGAGCCTGGGTTTTTTGCCCAATCCGCTCAGGTGGTTGTCATAGCCGCAAGGCTAATAATTCTTGTATCAGGAGCATCTAGCCCATGAGTATGCAGGACCCGTTAGCGGACATGCTAACTCGCATCCGTAATGCCCAGATGGCTGAAAAGTCCGTCGTAAGCATGCCTTCTTCTACCCTGAAGGTCGCGGTTGCCAAAGTTCTGAAGGACGAAGGTTACATCGCTGGCTACCAGGTAACTGGTGAAGCCAAGCCTTCCCTGTCGATCGAACTGAAGTACTTCGAAGGCCGTCCGGTCATCGAGGAACTGAAGCGCTCCAGCCGTCCAGGCCTGCGCCAGTACAAGGCCGTCACCGATCTGCCGAAAGTACGTGGCGGTCTGGGCGTGTCTATTGTCTCCACCAACAAAGGTGTGATGACTGATCGCGCTGCGCGCGCTGCCGGTGTCGGCGGCGAAGTTCTGTGCACAGTGTTCTAAGGGGGGATAGACATGTCTCGCGTCGCTAAGAACCCCGTTAAGCTGCCGTCCGGTGTCGAAGTCAAATTCGCAGGTCAGCAGCTTTCGGTGAAGGGTGCCAAGGGCACTCTCGAACTGAACGTTCACTCGTCTGTTGAAGTTACCGAAGAGTCTGGTGAGCTGCGTTTCGTCGCTCGCAATGGTGACCAGCAAGCTCGTGCCATGGCCGGTACCACCCGCGCTCTGGTTAACAACATGGTCCAGGGCGTAAGCCAAGGCTTCGAGCGTAAGCTCCAGCTGGTCGGTGTTGGTTACAAGGCACAGGCTAAAGGCACCGTCCTGAACCTGGCCCTGGGCTTCTCGCACCCAGTGGACTACGAACTGCCAGCCGGTATCACCGCTGAAACGCCTAGCCAGACCGACATCCTGATCAAGGGTATCGACAAGCAGCTGGTAGGTCAGGTGGCCGCTGAAATCCGCGACTTCCGTCCGCCAGAGCCTTACAAAGGCAAAGGTGTGCGTTACGCGGACGAAGTAGTCCGTCGTAAAGAAGCCAAGAAGAAGTAGGGCCTAGTAAATGACCGACAAAAAAGTTATTCGACTGCGTCGCGCTCGCAAAGCACGTCTCAAGATGCACGAACTCGAAGTCGTGCGCCTGTGCGTGTTCCGCTCCTCGCAGCACATCTACGCCCAGGTCATTTCGGCCGACGGCAGCAAGGTTCTGGCAAGCGCCTCGACCTTGGACAAAGACCTGCGTGATGGCGCCACTGGCAACATCGACGCGGCCACTAAGGTTGGCAAGCTGGTAGCTGAGCGTGCGAAAGCCGCCGGTGTATCTCAAGTTGCCTTTGACCGTTCCGGCTTCAAGTACCATGGCCGCGTCAAAGCGCTGGCTGATGCTGCTCGTGAAGGCGGGCTGGAGTTCTAAGTTATGGCAAATAACGATCAAAAGCGCGACGAAGGCTACATCGAGAAGCTGGTTCAAGTTAACCGCGTTGCCAAGACCGTAAAAGGCGGCCGTATCTTCACCTTCACCGCGTTGACCGTGGTAGGTGATGGTAAAGGTCGTGTCGGCTTCGGCCGTGGCAAATCGCGCGAAGTACCTGCTGCGATTCAGAAAGCCATGGAAGCTGCTCGCCGCAACATGATCCAGGTTGACCTGAAGGGCACCACCCTGCAGTACGCCACCAAGGCTGCCCACGGCGCCTCGAAGGTTTACATGCAGCCTGCCTCGGAAGGTACCGGTATCATCGCCGGTGGCGCAATGCGTGCTGTCCTGGAAGTTGCTGGTGTTCAGAACGTTCTGGCCAAGTGCTACGGTTCGACCAACCCAGTGAACGTGGTTTACGCCACTTTCAAGGGTCTGAAAGCCATGCAATCTCCTGAATCCATTGCTGCCAAGCGCGGCAAGAGCGTCGAGGAGATCTTCTGATCATGGCAACCGTAAAAGTAACGCTGATCAAGAGCGTCTCGGGCCGTCTGCCTAACCACAAACTGTGTGTTAAGGGCCTGGGTCTGCGTCGCATCGGTCACACTGTAGAAGTCCAGGATACTCCCGAGAATCGCGGGATGATCAACAAGGCTTACTACATGCTGCGCGTCGAGGGTTAATCGATGAAACTCAATGATCTGAGTCCAGCGCCGGGTTCCCGTCGCGAGAAGCATCGTCCGGGTCGTGGTATCGGTAGCGGTCTGGGTAAAACCGGCGGCCGTGGCCACAAAGGTCAGACCTCCCGTTCGGGTGGTTCGATCGCTCCGGGCTTCGAAGGCGGTCAACAGCCGCTGCACCGTCGTCTGCCGAAATTCGGCTTCGTTTCCCTGAAAGCCATGGATCGCGCCGAAGTGCGTCTGTCCGAGCTGGCCAAAGTGGAAGGCGACGTGATCTCCGTGCAATCCTTGAAGGATGCCAACGTGATCAACCAGCACATTCAGCGTGTGAAAATCATGCTGTCTGGCGAAGTTACTCGCGCAGTCACCATCAAGGGCATCGCAGCCACCAAGGGTGCGCGTGCGGCTATCGAAGCAGCTGGCGGCAAATTCGAGGAATAAATGGCTAAGCAAGGTGCTCTCTCTTCGCTCGGTAAGGGCGGGATGTCGGAACTCTGGGCTCGTCTGCGCTTTCTGTTCATGGCGATCATCGTCTATCGGATAGGTGCACATATCCCGGTTCCAGGCATCAATCCGGACCGTCTGGCGGATCTGTTTCGGCAGAATGAGGGGACCATTCTTAGCTTGTTCAACATGTTTTCCGGTGGCGCGCTTGAGCGCATGAGCATCTTTGCACTGGGGATCATGCCGTACATTTCGGCATCGATCATCATGCAGCTGATGACGGCGGTCAGCCCGCAACTGGAGCAGTTGAAGAAGGAAGGTGAAGCTGGCCGTCGCAAGATCAGCCAGTACACCCGCTACGGCACCGTTATCCTGGCACTGGTTCAAGCCATTGGCATGTCCATTGGCCTGGCCAACCAGGGCGTGGCGTTTTCTGCGGGCCTGGGCTTCCATGTCGTTGCCGTCTCCACGTTCGTGGCAGGCGCGATGTTCATGATGTGGCTGGGCGAGCAGATCACCGAGCGCGGTGTGGGCAACGGTATCTCGATGTTGATCTTCGCAGGTATCGTTGCCGGTCTTCCGAGAGCAATCGGGCAGTCTTTCGAGTCTGCGCGTACAGGCGATATCAACATTTTCGCCCTGGTCGCTATCGGTTTGCTGGCAGTAGCGATTATCGGTTTTGTGGTGTTCATTGAGCGTGGTCAGCGTCGTATCGCCGTTCACTACGCCAAGCGTCAGCAGGGCCGGAAGGTTTTTGCTGCGCAGACCAGCCACTTGCCGTTGAAAGTGAACATGGCGGGGGTTATCCCGGCCATTTTCGCAAGCAGCATTTTGCTGTTCCCGGCTTCGCTGGGTGCCTGGTTCGGTCAGTCCGAAGGTATGGGCTGGCTGCAGGACATCTCGCAGTCGATCGCTCCTGGTCAGCCGTTGAACATTTTGCTGTTTAGTGCAGGGATCATTTTCTTCTGCTTCTTCTACACAGCGTTGATGTTCAACCCGAAAGACGTAGCGGAAAACCTGAAGAAGTCCGGTGCCTTTATTCCGGGTATCCGTCCTGGTGAGCAGTCGGCACGCTACATTGATGGCGTTCTGACCCGTTTGACCATGTTCGGTGCTCTTTACATGATGGCCGTCTGCCTTCTGCCCCAGTTCCTGGTGGTGGCAGCAAATGTGCCGTTCTACCTTGGCGGGACCTCGTTGCTGATTGTGGTAGTGGTTGTGATGGACTTCATGTCCCAAGTACAATCGCACCTCGTTTCGCACCAGTACGAATCCCTGATGAAGAAAGCCAACCTGAAAGGCTACGGTGGCAGCGGTTTGCTGCGCTGATACGCCCCTAAGGTTCGAGGAGTCGGTAATGAAAGTTCGTGCATCGGTGAAAAAGCTGTGCCGTAACTGCAAGATCATCCGTCGCGAAGGCGTCGTTCGAGTGATCTGCAGCGCGGAACCGCGTCACAAACAGCGCCAAGGCTGAGTGTGATCTGCGCTTCAAACCCAGCAGCTAGTGTGCTGCTGGGTTGATTATTCGTTTCTACAGCGATATTATCTCGCGCCCTATTTCTTGGCTTCCGGGGCGTAGGTAGCTGTCAATTGGAGTCCCACTGAATGGCCCGTATTGCAGGCGTCAACATTCCAGATAACAAGCATACTGTTATCTCGCTGACCTACATCTATGGTGTCGGTCGCACAACTGCACAGAAGATCTGTGCAGACGCTGGTGTAAACCCAGCCGCTAAGATCAAGGATCTGAGCGACGAGCAAATCGAAACCCTGCGTGGCGAAGTTGCGAAGTTCACCACCGAAGGTGACCTGCGTCGTGACATCAACATGAAGATCAAGCGCTTGATGGACCTGGGTTGCTACCGCGGCCTGCGTCATCGTAAAGGTCTGCCGGTTCGCGGTCAGCGCACCAAGACCAACGCACGCACCCGTAAGGGCCCGCGTAAGCCGATCCGCAAGTAACCGCCCAGGAATATAGACATGGCAAAACCTGCTGCTCGTCCTCGTAAGAAAGTCAAAAAGACAGTGGTTGATGGCATCGCCCACATCCACGCTTCTTTCAACAACACCATCGTGACCATCACCGACCGTCAGGGCAATGCTTTGTCCTGGGCGACCTCCGGTGGTTCGGGTTTCCGTGGTTCGCGCAAATCCACCCCGTTCGCAGCCCAGATTGCTGCTGAACGTGCTGGTCAAGCTGCGCTGGAATACGGCCTGAAGAACCTCGACGTCAATGTCAAGGGTCCAGGTCCGGGTCGTGAATCCGCCGTTCGTGCACTGAACAGCTGCGGCTACAAGATCGCCAGCATCACCGACGTGACGCCAATCCCGCATAACGGGTGCCGTCCGCCGAAGAAGCGTCGCGTGTAATCAGGAGACAGAAGAATGGCACGTTACATTGGTCCAAAATGCAAACTGTCTCGTCGTGAAGGCACCGATCTGTTCCTGAAGAGCGGCGTCCGCGCTCTGGAATCGAAGTGCAACATCGAAGCAGCCCCAGGTATCCACGGCCAGCGCCGTGGCCGTCAGTCCGACTACGGTACCCAGCTGCGCGAGAAACAAAAAGTTCGTCGTATCTACGGTGTTCTGGAGCGTCAGTTCCGCGGTTACTACCAAGCTGCAGCCTCGAAAAAAGGCGCAACCGGTGAGAACCTGCTGCAACTGCTCGAGTGCCGTCTGGATAACGTCGTCTACCGTATGGGCTTCGGTTCGACTCGTTCCGAATCCCGTCAGCTGGTTTCGCACAAAGCGATCAGCGTCAACGGTAAGACTGTAAACATTCCATCCTACCAAGTTCGTCCGGGTGACGTGGTCGCGGTCCGCGAGAAGTCGCTGGCCCAGCTGCGCATTGTTCAAGCCCTTGAACTGTGCGCCCAGCGTGGCCGCGTTGAGTGGGTTGACGTGGATGCTGCTAAAAAGTCGGGCGTTTTCAAGAACGTTCCTGCTCGCAGCGACCTGTCTGCCGACATCAACGAAAACCTGATTGTCGAGCTCTACTCCAAGTAAGGGCTAGAAAATAGGTGCATCCATGCAGATTTCGGTAAATGAGTTCCTGACTCCCCGCCACATTGATGTGCAGGTAGTCAGTCCGACCCGCGCCAAGATTACGCTCGAGCCTCTCGAGCGTGGTTTCGGCCATACCCTGGGCAACGCGCTGCGCCGCATCCTGTTGTCCTCCATGCCTGGCTGTGCAGTAGTCGAGGCCGAGATCGATGGCGTACTCCACGAGTACTCCGCGATCGAAGGTGTACAGGAAGACGTAATTGAAATCCTGTTGAACCTGAAAGGCCTGGCTATCAAACTGCACGGTCGTGACGAAGTTACGCTGACCTTGTCGAAAAAGGGTTCGGGGGTGGTTACCGCTGCCGATATTCAGCTGGATCACGATGTCGAGATCGTCAACCCCGATCACGTAATCGCGAACCTGGCGTCGAACGGCGCCCTGAACATGAAGCTCACTGTAGCTCGTGGTCGCGGTTACGAGCCGGCCGACTCCCGTCAAACCGACGAAGACGAAAGCCGTAGCATTGGCCGTCTGCAGTTGGACGCTTCGTTCAGCCCGGTGCGTCGTATCGCCTATGTGGTCGAAAACGCCCGTGTTGAACAGCGTACCAACCTGGACAAGCTGGTCATTGATCTGGAAACCAACGGCACCCTGGATCCTGAAGAGGCTATCCGCCGCGCTGCGACCATCCTGCAACAGCAGCTGGCCGCGTTCGTCGACCTCAAAGGTGACAGTGAGCCTGTCGTAGTCGAGCAGGAAGACGAGATCGATCCGATCCTGCTGCGTCCGGTTGACGACCTGGAACTGACTGTACGTTCGGCCAACTGCCTCAAGGCGGAGAACATCTACTACATCGGCGACCTGATTCAGCGTACCGAAGTAGAGCTGTTGAAGACTCCTAACCTGGGCAAGAAGTCCCTGACTGAAATCAAGGACGTCCTGGCCTCTCGTGGTCTGTCTCTCGGCATGCGCCTCGACAACTGGCCGCCTGCAAGTCTTAAGAAAGACGACAAGGCGACCGCCTGATCGTCGTAATCACCGAACGTAGTGTTTGGTAAGGAATGAATCATGCGTCATCGTAAAAGTGGACGTCACCTGAGCCGTACCAGCTCTCACCGCAAGGCTATGTTCCAGAACATGGCAGTGTCGTTGATCGAGCACGAGCTGATCAAAACCACCCTGCCGAAAGCCAAGGAACTGCGCCGCGTTGCCGAGCCGCTGATCACCCTGGCCAAGGAAGACAGCGTTGCTAACCGTCGTCTGGCCTTCGACCGTACCCGTTCGAAGTCCGCTGTTGGCAAACTGTTCAACGACCTGGGCAAGCGTTACGCCACCCGTCAGGGCGGCTACCTGCGCATCCTGAAGTGCGGTTTCCGCGCTGGCGACAACGCGCCTATGGCGTACGTCGAGCTGGTTGATCGTCCGGTCGGCGGTGCTGTAGAAGCTGCTGAGTAAGACGTTCTGTCTGCTACAAAGAACCGGGCCTAGTGCCCGGTTTTTTGTGTCTGCTCATATTGTTAATTTCTATTGATACAAGTCATGTAATGAATTTGTCCCTGTAACCTTGCTCGTCAATACTCTCTCCAAGCCGATTAGCCGGCGCTTGAAGACCGA
The DNA here is from genome assembly GCF_022760795.1 of Pseudomonas sp. BP01. NCBI lineage: Bacteria > Pseudomonadati > Pseudomonadota > Gammaproteobacteria > Pseudomonadales > Pseudomonadaceae > Pseudomonas > Pseudomonas sp. BP01. The sequence goes on along the minus strand of NZ_JAFBKA010000024.1, from coordinate 66,975 downwards.
TAAGGAGAGCCCATGAGCAAGATTCTTACCACCGCCAGCGGTGCGCCAGTAGCCGATAACCAGAACTCCCGTTCCGCCGGCCCGCGTGGCCCGCTGTTGCTCGACGACTTCCACTTGATCGAGAAGCTCGCCCATTTCAACCGCGAGAACATCCCTGAGCGCCGTGTGCACGCGAAGGGTTCGGGCGCCTATGGCACCTTTACCGTCAATCGCGACATCACCCAATACACCAGCGCCAAGCTGTTCGAGCAGGTCGGCAAGCAAACCGAAACCTTTCTGCGTTTCTCCACTGTCGGTGGCGAACGTGGCTCTGCAGACACCGAACGCGACCCTCGTGGCTTTGCCGTCAAGTTCTACACCGAGGAAGGCAACTGGGACATCGTGGGTAACAACACGCCGGTGTTCTTCATTCGCGACCCGCTGAAGTTCCCGGACTTTATCCACACCCAGAAGCGCCATCCGCAATCCAACCTGAAGAACGCCCAGATGATGTGGGATTTCTGGTCGCACTCTCCCGAGGCGCTGCACCAGGTCACCATCCTGTTCTCGGACCGTGGCATTCCGGACGGCTACCGCCATATGCACGGTTTTGGCAGCCACACCTACAGCCTGATCAACGCTGAAGGTGAGCGCACCTGGGTCAAATGGCATTTCAAGACCCAGCAAGGCATCAAGAACCTCGCCCCGGCCGATGCTGCACGCCTGGCGGGTACTGACCCGGACTACGCCCAGCGTGACCTGTTCGAGGCTATCGAGCGTGGTGACTACCCGCGTTGGACCGTATGCATCCAGGTGATGAGCGAAGCCGAGGCTGCCAGCCGCGCCGAGAACCCCTTCGATGTCACCAAGACCTGGTCGCAGAAGGACTATCCGCTGATCGAGGTGGGCGTGCTGGAACTCAATCGGAACCCGCTCAACTACTTCGCCGAGGTCGAGCAGGCTGCGTTCGGGCCGAGCAACATGGTGCCAGGGGTGGGCCTTTCGCCGGACCGCATGCTGCAGGGCCGTGTATTCGCCTACGCAGACGCACACCGCTACCGTGTGGGCACCAACCACCAGCAGTTGCCGGTGAATGCGCCGCGCTGCGCGGTCAACAGCTACCAGCGCGACGGCGCCATGGCCACTGGCAGTTACGGCAGTGCACCGAACTACGAGCCCAACAGCTACGCTGAGGCACCAAAGCAGTCACCACGCCATGCCGAACCGGCGCTGACCCTGACCGGTTCGGCGGACCGTTACGATCACCGTGAGGACACTGACTACTTCAGCCACGCCGGCGCGTTGTTCCGCCTGATGAGCGAGGCGCAGAAGGCGCTGCTGATCAGCAACATCGCCGGGACCATGGCGGGTGTCAGCCAGGACGTGATCCAGCGCCAGTTGCAGTACTTCTTCAAGGCCGACCCTGCCTACGGCGAAGGGATTGCCAAGGCCTTGGGTATCAATCTGGCCTGACTCTAAGTGATAAGCAGAACCGCCCTCATTTGGGCGGTTTTTCAATGAATATCACTACTGTTTAACCGATTTTTTGCCCATGATTGCGCGTTTTTCAGTGACCGCAGGCAAAAGCTGGTTCACACTATGTTGCATAGACGTCTTCACATGGAGAACCAGGGCGATGCAAGGCCACCCAGATGTAATCAACTACCTCGTCACGCTGCTGAAGGGCGAACTGGCGGCACGCGACCAGTACTTCATTCATTCGCGCATGTACGAAGACTGGGGCCTGTCCAAGCTCTACGAGCGCATCAACCACGAGATGGAAGAAGAGACGCAGCACGCTGATGCCCTGATGCGTCGCATCCTCATGCTCGAAGGCACCCCTGACATGCGTGCGGACGACCTGGAAGTCGGCAGCACCGTGCCGGAAATGATCGAGGCTGACCTCAAGCTCGAATACAAGGTGCGTGGCGCCCTGTGCAAAGGCATCGAGCTGTGCGAGCTGCACAAGGACTACATCAGCCGTGACATTCTCCGTGCGCAATTGGCTGATACCGAAGAAGATCACACCTACTGGCTGGAGAAGCAGCAAGGGCTGATCAAGGCCATTGGCCTGGAGAACTACCTGCAGTCGCAGATGTAAGTTATCCACAGACTCAAGAAAAGCCCCTGGCACCAACGGTACCAGGGGCTTTTTCATTGCGGCGGCAACACTCAGGCCCGATCCCGCTCCAGCAGCGGCTTCAGATAATGGCCGGTATAAGACTGTTTCATCTCACACAGCTCTTCCGGCGTACCGCAGGCAATGATCTGTCCACCCTTGGAACCACCCTCCGGCCCCAGGTCCACCAGCCAGTCAGCGGTCTTGATCACATCCAGGTTGTGCTCGATCACCACCACGGTGTTGCCGTGGTCGCGCAAGCGATGCAATACGTCCAGCAGCTGCTGGATATCAGCAAAGTGCAGGCCGGTGGTGGGTTCATCGAGGATGTACAGGGTCTTGCCGGTATCGCGCTTGGACAGCTCGCGCGACAGCTTCACCCGCTGCGCTTCACCGCCAGACAGCGTGGTGGCCGACTGGCCCAGTTTGATGTACGACAGGCCCACATCCATCAGCGTTTGCAGCTTGCGCGCCAGCGCCGGTACTGCGTCGAAGAACTCGCGGGCATCCTCGATGGTCATTTCCAGCACCTCGTGGATGTTTTTGCCCTTGTACTTGATCTCCAGGGTTTCGCGGTTGTAGCGCTTGCTCTTGCACACGTCGCACGGGACGTAGATGTCTGGCAAGAAGTGCATCTCCACCTTGATCAAACCGTCGCCCTGGCAAGCCTCGCAGCGGCCGCCCTTGACGTTGAACGAGAAGCGCCCCGGACCGTAGCCGCGTGAGCGCGATTCCGGCACACCGGAGAACAGCTCGCGGATCGGCGTGAAGATGCCGGTGTAGGTCGCCGGGTTCGAGCGCGGGGTACGGCCGATCGGGCTCTGGTCGATATCCACCACCTTGTCCAGATGCTGCAAGCCGTCCATGCTGCTGTGCGGGGCCGCTTCCAGGGTGCTTGCTCCATTGAGGGCGGTGGCTGCCAGCGGGAACAGGGTGTTGTTGATAAGGGTCGACTTGCCCGAACCGGATACCCCGGTCACACAGGTCAGCAGGCCGATCGGGACTTCCAGGTCGACGCTCTGCAGGTTGTTGCCGCGCGCACCCTTGAGCTTGAGCTGCAGCTTCTTGTTGCGGGGCGTGCGCTTGGCCGGCACGACGATCTTCTTGCGCCCGGACAGGTACTTGCCGGTCAACGAATCGGGGTGATCCATCACCTCCTGCGGCGTGCCCTCGGCGACGATCTGCCCACCATGTACACCGGCCCCCGGGCCAATATCAACCACATAGTCGGCCAGGCGAATGGCGTCCTCGTCATGCTCCACCACGATCACCGTGTTGCCCAGGTCGCGCAGGTGGTTGAGGGTGGCCAGCAGGCGGTCGTTGTCGCGTTGATGAAGGCCGATGGACGGTTCATCGAGGATGTACATCACCCCGACCAGGCCAGCGCCGATCTGGCTGGCCAGGCGGATACGCTGCGCTTCGCCACCGGACAGGGTATCGGCGCTGCGGTCGAGGGTCAGGTAGTCGAGGCCGACGTTGACCAAAAACTGCAGGCGCTCGCAGATTTCTTTGAGAATCTTCGCGGCAATCTCGCCACGGCGGCCGGTCAGGGTCAGTTCGCCAAAGTAGCTGCTGGCCTCACCGATCGGCAGGTTGGTCACCGCTGGCAGGGTCTTTTCGCCTACCCATACGTGGCGGGCCTCGCGGCGCAGGCGGGTACCGCGGCAATCCGGGCAGGGCTGGGTGCCGAGGAACTTCGCCAGCTCTTCACGCACAGTGGCCGATTCGGTCTCGCGGTACCGGCGCTCAAGGTTTGGCACGATGCCTTCAAACGGGTGCGAGCGCTTGACGATGTCGCCACGGTCGTTGAGGTACTTGAAGTCGACAGTCTGCTTGCCACTGCCTTGCAGGATGACCTTCTGGTGCTCGGCCGACAGCTCGCCGAACGGTTCTTCCAGGCTGAAGCCGTAATGCGCGGCCAGCGAGCCAAGCATCTGGAAGTAGTATACGTTGCGCCGGTCCCAGCCGCGGATCGCCCCTTCGGCCAAGGTGAGTTCGGCATTGACCAGGCGCTTGGTATCGAAGAACTGCTTGACCCCCAGGCCATCACAGGTCGGGCAGGCGCCAGCCGGGTTGTTGAAGGAGAACAGCTTGGGTTCCAGCTCACTGATGGCATGGCCGCAGACCGGGCAGGCGAAGCGGGCGGAGAAGATCATCTCTTCGCCTTTTTCGTCGTCCATTGGCGCGACCAGGGCGATGCCGTCGGCCAGCTTCAGCGCGGTCTCGAACGACTCGGCCAGGCGCTGCTGCAGGTCCGAGCGGACCTTGAAACGGTCCACTACCACATCGATGCTGTGCTTCTTCTGCTTGTCCAGCTTCGGCAGTTCATCTAGCTCGTAGAGCTTGCCGTTTACCCGGGCCCGCACAAAGCCCTGGGCGCGCAGCTCGTCGAACACCGCCAGGTGCTCACCCTTGCGCTCGCGCACCACCGGTGCCAGCAGCATCAGCTTGCTGCCTTCCGGGCGCTCCAGCACCAGGTCGACCATCTGGCTGATCGTTTGCGCCTCCAGCGGGATATCGTGGTCCGGGCAACGAGGCGTGCCGACGCGGGCATACAGCAGGCGCAGGTAGTCGTAGATTTCGGTGATGGTGCCAACCGTGGAGCGTGGGTTGTGCGAGGTCGACTTCTGCTCGATGGAAATGGCCGGCGACAGGCCTTCGATGGTGTCGACGTCTGGCTTTTCCATCATCGACAGGAACTGCCGGGCGTAGGCCGACAGCGATTCCACGTAGCGGCGCTGGCCTTCGGCGTACAGGGTGTCGAACGCCAGGGACGACTTGCCGGAACCGGACAGGCCGGTGATCACGATCAGCTTGTCCCGGGGCAGGGTCAGGTCGATGTTCTTCAGGTTGTGGGTCCGTGCCCCACGAATCAGGATCTTGTCCACTGCAGCCTCGCTTGGCGGGCATAAACAAAGAAGTATACGGCGCCCTGCCACTACGCGGCAAAGCGTCGCGTAGATGCCGTCAAGCTGTCGGACTGATAGAATCGCCGCCGGTTCACACGAGGTTAATCCATGCACGACACCCACAACGAGCGCATGAGTGGCGGCGAAACCCGCGCCGCTGGCGGCCTTGCCCTGGTCTTTGCCTTTCGTATGCTGGGCATGTTCATGGTCTTGCCGGTACTGGCCACCTACGGCATGGACCTGGCCGGCGCCACGCCAGCGCTGATCGGCCTGGCCATTGGTGCCTATGGCCTGACCCAGGCGGTATTGCAGATCCCGTTCGGCATGATTTCCGACCGCATCGGCCGTCGGCCGGTGATTTACCTGGGGCTGGTGATCTTTGCCCTGGGCAGTGTGCTGGCGGCTCAGGCCGACTCCATCTGGGGGGTGATCGCCGGGCGTATCCTGCAGGGCGCCGGTGCGATTTCTGCCGCAGTCATGGCGCTGCTGTCCGACCTCACCCGCGAGCAGCACCGGACCAAGGCCATGGCCATGATCGGCATGAGCATCGGCCTGTCGTTCGCCGTCGCCATGGTCGTCGGCCCATTGCTGACAAGTGCCTTTGGTTTGTCAGGATTGTTCCTGGCCACAGCCGGTCTCGCCCTGGTCGGCATCCTGTTGGTCGCTTTTGTAGTGCCCAACACGCACAGCATTTTGCAGCACCGCGAGTCGGGTGTGGCACGCCAGGCCATCGGCCCGACCCTGCGCCATCCGGACCTTCTGCGCCTGGACGTGGGCATCTTCGTGCTGCACGCCATCCTCATGGCCAGCTTCGTCGCATTGCCACTGGCCTTTGTCGAGCGCGGGGGGCTACCCAAGGAGGAGCACTGGTGGGTATACCTGACCGCGCTGTTCATCTCATTTTTTGCAATGGTCCCGTTCATCATCTACGGCGAAAAAAAGCGCAAGATGAAACGCGTGTTGGCTGGTGCGGTCAGTGTCCTGCTGCTGACAGAGATATACTTCTGGGAGTGGGCTGACGGTTTGCGCGGACTGGTGATTGGCACCGTGGTATTCTTTACCGCATTCAACCTGCTGGAGGCTTCGCTGCCTTCGCTGGTCAGCAAGGTGTCGCCTGCCGGTGGCAAGGGGACGGCGATGGGGGTTTATTCCACCAGCCAGTTCCTCGGCGCTGCCTTGGGAGGAATCCTCGGTGGCTGGTTGTTCCAGCACGGCGGGCTGAACATGGTGTTCCTCGGTTGCGCGGTACTGTGTGCCATCTGGCTGGTCGTCGCGTTGCGCATGAACGAGCCGCCCTATGTGACCAGCCTGCGCATGCCGCTGACGCCAGAGGCAGTCCGGGAAGCCGGCCTGACCGAGCGCCTGATGGCCGTGCCGGGTGTGACCGACGCCGTTGTGGTGGAAGAAGAAGCCGCCATCTATATCAAACTGGATACGAAAATTTTGGACCGTACGACCCTCGAGCGCCTGGTGAACCCGGCCTCTTCGGCGTGCGAAGCCTAGGAGAACGTTATGGCCCGTGGGGTTAACAAAGTCATTCTGGTCGGCACCTGTGGCCAGGATCCCGAAGTCCGCTACCTGCCCAACGGTAACGCCGTGACCAACCTGAGCCTGGCTACCAGCGAGCAGTGGACCGACAAGCAGTCGGGCCAGAAGGTCGAGCGTACCGAGTGGCACCGTGTGTCGCTGTTCGGCAAGGTTGCCGAAATCGCTGGCGAGTACCTGCGCAAGGGTTCGCAGTGCTACATCGAAGGCAAGCTGCAGACCCGCGAGTGGGAAAAAGACGGCATCAAGCGCTATACCACCGAGATCATCGTCGACATCAACGGCACCATGCAGCTGCTTGGCGGCCGTCCGCAGGGCCAGCAGCAAGGCGGCGACCCGTACAATCAGGGTGGCGGTAACTACAACCAGGGTGGCCAGCCACAACAGTACAACCAGGCAGCGCCTCGCCAGCAGGCCCAGCGCCCGCAACAGGCCCCTCAGCGCCCAGCGCCCCAGCAGCCTGCGCCGCAGCCGGCCGCTGACTTCGACAGCTTCGATGACGATATTCCGTTCTAGAGAGCACCTTAGCGAAAATTGTAAAGTTTTCCTTGAAGAACCCCGCACTTGCGGGGTTTCTTCGTTTTGGGGATGTAAAAAATAACTTGTTGGATTTTATTTTGGTGCACACCATGTAAAAAAGTAAATTATGGAGGCGTGATGGACATATCGATGCGTAGATTCGTGGCTGCTGACGGCGAGCGGTTTGCGGTGCTGGTTGATGGTTCAGGTATGCCTCTTTACTACCCCACTCTTTTCACCACGTGGCATCTGCGGTCGCGTTCCTTGGCCGCCAATTCGATTGCGAATGCGTTGAATGCGATCAAAGCCCTGTACGCCTGGGAAGCTCAGGTCGGCATTGATCTGATGTCGCTCTTTTCGCAAGGCGAGCTACTTGGCGAAGAGCGAGTGAGGGGGCTCAGCGACTTCTTGCAGCTTGCTCTCGCTCCCGAGCACCGAGATAAAAAGGTTGTCCCGATCACTCGACGGCCAAAGACGGTCGGCACCAGTAATCACTATTTCAGGTTGACCGTTGTGGCCGAATATTTGGGTTTTCTGGCCAAGCGGCTGTGCCCATCCAGTCGGGGTGATAGGGAAATCAAGCTGATGGTGGCGTCGATCAGGGCTAACCGTCCCAGCAAGCCCAACAAATCAGTATCGGACAAGGACGAACGATATCTGGACGAGGCCGTTGTGGAGGCACTGGAACAGGCGCTTAGGCCTGGCTCGGAACACAATCCGGCCAAGGATCATGCAGTGCAGTTGCGCAATGCATTGATGTTCATGATTCTCCGCCTGACTGGGCTTCGCCGGGGAGAGCTGCTGAACCTCAAGGTCGATGATGTGGATTTCGCCAAAAACACTCTGCGCGTGGTGAGGCGTCCTGATTCGAAGGGCGATTCACGGGCCCATCAGCCTACGGCCAAGACTCGTCAGCGAACGATTCCACTCACGCCGGAACTCATCACCCAGATTCACGAATACGTGCTCCGCTATCGGAATAAATTGCCTGGGGCGAAGAAGCATGGGTACTTGTTTGTGACCCACAAGGAAGGCCCGACTCAAGGTCGCCCACTCTCGATCTCAGCCTTTCAGAAGTGGATGTTGGGCGTCGCCTCTATCATCGAGGACTCTGGCGTCCATGCGCATGCCCTCCGGCATCACTGGAATTACGCCTTTTCCCAGCACAGCGACGCCACGGAGATGTCCTCCGTGACAGAAGAAAAAATTCGTTCCTATCTGATGGGATGGGAAGAGACGTCTGGTACGGCGCGAACCTACAACAAGCGGCACACCAAACAGAAAGCCGCCGAAGCTGTGCTTGCACTTCAGAAAAAGTACCTGAAAAAGTCCGGTGATGAGGTGACTGGTGAATAAGAATGCTCTTCAGGCAGCTGTAGTTGACTGCTTTTACTCCAGGGATGGGTATGTGGTGCATTTCAGCACTGAACGATGGAAATTGAGCAAGGACGTTACCATTCCCATAAGTTCTCTTACGCCCTACTTGCAGGAAAACGAGTATTCAGTCCGGCGTGTATTGGAGTTCTATGCCAGGACGGCTGCGCCTTGGCATACAAGAAATATCTTCGGTCGCTTTTTACATTACTGCGAGCAGATGCAAGGCTCTGAGCTGTTTTCCGTCGTTTCTTTGATTTCCTACCGATCATCGCTAGATAAGAAAACAGAGTGGTACATGGGGGTGTTGCGCGGGGCGATCCGTCAATGGTCGAGGCTTGGATACCCAGGTATCTCTGATGAGGTTTTGACCCTGCTGAATAAGTGGGTCATCAAGGGGAACGAGAAAGGCTTCGCTGTCCAGTCAATGTGTCCCGAGAATGGCCCGCTAACCGATATTGAGCTCCAAGGGGTTATCGCTGCGGTGGTCAATGCATTCACCGAGCAGCACCTTTCATTGGAAGAGACGTGTCTGTCAATGATATTGGCCATGACGGGGCGTCGCCCTGGCCAAATCGCGGCACTCAAACTCAAAGACTTGGATTCCAATACGCCAGGGAGCTACTGGATCAATTTCCCCAGGGCTAAGCAGCGAAATACACCCTGGCGCTCTGCATTCAATCGCTTTGCGATTGTTGAGGATCTTTGGCTGCTTTTGCAGCAGCAAGCGGAGTCTGTGAAAACGGCCTTTTCCGAGCAGGCAGGCGGCCCGCTGTTTGAGAAAGTACAGAATGAGTTGCCGTTGTTTCCCGTATCGCATTCTCTCGAGACCGATTCCGATGTCGAGGTGTTGCTGGACAGCGACCGGCTGCATATCCCCTCCAAAGAGGTGTATTGGGCGATGATGCGAGTTGCGAAGAGGATTGCGGTTATCAGTGAACGCACCGGAGCGTCTATCGCCCTCAACCCTAATCGCTTCCGCTACACGCTTGGCACGAATCTGGCCCGTGAAGGGAGAGGGGAGTTGGTCATTGCTGAGGCGCTGGATCACTCCGATACCCAGAACGTAGGCGTGTACGTCAAAAACATCCCTGAGATCGTCGAGCGCATCGATAAGGCCGTCGCCTTGCAGCTCGCACCGTTTGCCCTGGCGTTTCGAGGCGTCCTTGTTACCTCAGAGCGTGAGGCACGCCGAGGCGATGATCCGAGCAGCCGAATCTCGAACGGCAGGGCCAACGTAGGCACCTGTGGCAGCTATGGCTTCTGTGGCGCATTGGCACCCGTCGCTTGTTACACCTGTGCCCACTTCCAGCCTTGGCTCGATGGCCCCCACGAAGAGGTCTTGGATCGCCTGATCGAGGAGCGGGATCGGGTTCGAGACAACTGCGGAGATCTGAAGATCGCCTCGACCAACGACCGATTGATCTTGGCCGTGAGTGACGTGATCAACCGTTGCAAAGAGGCCAGGAGAGAGGTTGTGTATGGCTGACATACTACTGTTCACCCCCAAGCATCAGCGTGACAGCCAGAAGAATCTGGACGATTTCATTGCGATGTGTCGTGACCGCCTGACGGTATTCGGGGCAGACTTGGACTGGTATGCCAATGCCTGGCCCAAGGTCGGTAACTTTACGGTGATGGGGGCGCCCTCGAGGGGCTATACGACTGATCAGTTGCTGAATGCAGACATCATTCTCTTTTCCAAAGCCTATGTTCGGTACCAACAAGGTCACACCCCCACCAAGCTCAAAAACGAATTCAAGGCGATCCGCTGCATTGAGAAGGCTCTGCTGACGGTCAAGGGCAAAGCGGACATTACGCAGGTAGATCAACTCGTCATGGACGCAGCGGGTCAAGTTGCGAGGGAATATGAGGCCACGGGCTATCAGGCAGGTGTGAGCTTGGTAAAGCTTGTGGAGTTCCTCAATGAAAGTCGGATCGTTCCCGACCAGATTACCTGGCGAAATCCCATCTGCAAGCCAAAAGAGATAGACAGGACAGACGCGGAAGGCAAAAGAAAACGAGCAGAAAAGCTACCAGAGGATCACTGGCTGGAAGCTATGGCGGAGATGTTTGCCAACGATCTCGTGAGTGCCCGGGATCGTTTCACCACGTCCGTATTTGCGCTGCTGATGTGCGCGCCATCTCGCGTGTCGGAGGTTCAAGACCTGCCGGTGAATTGCCTGCATCCTGAAGCAGATGACAAGGGTGTCGAAAGACTAGGGCTACGGTTTTATGCCGGCAAAGGTTACGGGTCGGATATTAAGTGGATCCCGACCATATTCAAGGATATTGCCACTGAAGCCGTGCGTCGGTTGACCGAGTTGTCTGCTCCAGGGCGGGCCTTGGCGAAATGGTATGAAGACCATCCTTTCAGGTTTTACCGCCATAAAGATTGTCCAAATGTACTTGAAAACCACCCGCTAACTAATGAGCAAGCCTGTATGGCGCTTGGTATTAAGGCTATGAAAGGGGCATTGGACGCGTTTTTTTCGAAATACGAACCATATCATGCTTTGAAGAAAAATGGCGGTCCGCTAACGCTTGCTTTTCTAAATGACTACTGTCATAGCCGACTTCCTGTCGGATGGCCTTGGAAAAATCGGGAGCGAAATATTAAGTACTCGGAGGCACTTTGTTGCTTCAGGGGGCACGAACTCCATTCGGTCTTCAGTCCGAGCCCTATCAAAATATGGATGCCCGGTACGAGTACTTTAACCACTGACCTAAACTTCATTGACGGCCAGGAACGTAGCATCTGGAAGCGGCACGGTTACAAGAATCCAGATGGCAGTGAAATCTCGATGACTTCTCACCAGGTGCGTCATTTCCTCAATACCGTGGCACAGCGTGGTGCATTGGGGCAGCTAGACATCGCCAAGTGGTCAGGGCGGGCCAACATCCATCAGAATGCTGTATACAACCATATGAGAGACGATGAGTACGTTGAGTTAGCCAGGAGTTGTGGTGTCGGTGGGATACTTGACAAGATCAAGGCCAGCTTGCCCGTTACCTATGCGGATCTGGAGGCTGCAGGGGACGGTATCGCTCATGTCACTGAGTATGGATTCTGCGTACATGACTACGCGATGCTGCCCTGCCAGAAGCATCGGGATTGCTTGAATTGCACCGAACAGGTTTGCGTGAAAGGCGACGTGACAAAGCTTGATCGTCTAAGGCAGCAGCGTAATTTGACCCATATGCAACTTGAAAAGGCCGAGGCGGCAGATACTTCAGGAACCTATGGCGCCGACCGCTGGAGCCAGCATCAGATCAAGACCTTGGAGCGACTTGATCAGTTGATTCAGATGCTTGAATCACCCGACCTCCCGAACGGAACTGCCATTCGACTCAGCAATGATCAAGAGTACACCCCGTTGAAGCGAGAGCTTGCTGCCCGCCAGTCCTCCCGCAGGCTCCCTTCATCAGAGCCCGACATTGATGAGCTGCGAAATCTGCTGGGAGCCTTCTAGTTATGGCCAAGCATCTAACGACAAGAGACATTGAGCTACTGGTCGGCCTGATTGATGGGTGGGATGGCAAACTCACCTGGGATGCTTTGTGCAACGAAGCCGAAGGCTTGATTGGTACACGCCCAACCCGACAGACCCTCAATGCGCATGCTCGAATCAAGAGCGCGTTCGGTGATAAGAAGACCCAGCAGAAGGCGGGTTTCAAGCCCACGAAGCGTCCGGAAAGCCTAGCGATTGCGGAGCATCGCATCCATCGTCTGGAAAATGAGAACCAGCGTCTGAAGGCTGAGAATAATCGGCTGCTGGAGCGCTTCGTTCGGTGGCAGTACAACGCTCAAAAGCGTGGCCTTTCCCAGGCGGTGCTTGATGCCCCTCTGCCGGAGATTGATCGAGATTCTGCGGAGTAAACCAAGTCGATAACGAAATATAACGTAGATGCGTTCCTGGCCAAGGGAATGGAAAGGCTAATCTGGATTTTCGGCACAGCTGCAGATCTAGGACTGTGGTCACCTTTGCAGAAGGCGGCGAGTTCATTTTATAGTGGCTAAAAGCCATGGTGCGGCTATCTTTCCGAATTGCGCCTCGACAGAAGTGGAGAACAGGGATGTCTGATCTAGCGAATGAAGCGGTTGGAGTCAGTGACTTCGAAAAGTGGCTGAATGACCGTAATGGTTGGCTTCAGACTGCCGCCAAACAGCTCATCGATAACAAACGCTTGCCGAATGAGGGCGAGCTTGCAGAGCTGGTTCGACTCTGCAAGCTGGAGGCGGCCAAACAGGGTGATCCTGGATTCCTGAAGGTGGCTCCTGGTGCATTTTCGGCTGGGGCGGTGCAACGGGTTGTGCGGGTCGAAGAGTTAACCCAAGTCTTCGGGGTTAACGCGATTAAACCTGGTGCATCTCTACCATTCGGAATGGGCAGTTTGACTGTCATCTACGGGCAAAATGGTTCGGGGAAAAGTGGTTTTGCTCGTCTGCTCAAACAGCTTTGTGGATCTCGTTCACGGGACGAAATCAGGCCGAACGTATTCAGCGATGAAGAGCATGCTTGCAGTGCTCAATGCCGAATCACGATTGATGGCAATTCCCGAGATATCAATTGGCACCCTGGCGCCGAGCCCCACGCGATGCTCAAGTACGCCCAAGTTTTTGATTCAAAAGCCGCAACTCAGTACATGGGGCGCACTGAGTCAAGCTATGAGCCGAGCAGCATGCGGTTCATCTCCATGCTCATTCAGATTTCAGGCATGGTTTCTGATGAGCTGGGGCGGGAGAAGGGAAAGCTCGTTAGTGCCCTTCCACAGTTCCCAGGTGATCTTTCAGATACCGCTGAGAAGGCCTGGTTCTCCTCTCTCAAAGCCTCCGTTTCTCCTGAGAAGGTCGAGGCGTATTGCCGGTATGGAAAAGATTTGGACGACGAGCGGGTCAAGGCTGAGGCTCTGCTCGCGGAAAAAGATATCGGGGGGCGCTTGGTTACGATTGGCAAGGAAATTGTTGCCACCGAAAGCATCAAGCAGGCAATGAAGCTGTTGAAAGAAGGCCTCACCGACGAGAAGGCTGATGAGCTGTCGAAGGCAAAAGTATCAGCGGGTGCGGCGAGAAAGGCGGCCAACGAAGTTGCGCAGCAGGCATTCGCGAATGCTCCTCTCCAAGGCGTGGGTGAGACGGCCTGGAAACTTATGTGGGAGCAGGCGCGCGCCTATTCCGTTGCTCATGCATACCATGGTCACGAATTTCCCTTTACTTCAGACGGTGCGCACTGCGTGCTCTGCCAGCAAGAGCTTACGGCTGAGGGCGCCAGTCGGCTCAAAAGCTTCGAGGCTTTCGTCACCGCCGGCCTCGAGACTGCGGCGAAAGCTGCGGAGGCCGCCAGTACGGCACTGATCGCGAAGGTAATTCAGGTGCCTTCGGTTGAAGACTGGATTGCGCGACTGGCTCAGTTGCAGTTCGACGAAGCCACGGCCCGCGCCTTGTATGAGTCATTGAAGTCTAGGCGAGCCCAGTTTGTGGAATGTGCTGCCGTGGGAGATATCTCTGCATTCGATTGGGCTCCTATCGATCTGGCATTGGAAAAACGAGCTGCCGACTTGCTTGCTGAGAAGACCAGCCTCACCCAGCTGCAGCAGGATGGGCAACGGCAGCAGGTCGAGAAGCGAGTGAAGCAACTCAAGGCGCTTCAGTGGCTGGCCCAGAACAAGCCGGCGATTCTCGCAGAGCGTGAGCGGCTCTTAGCTGTCGATCTGCTGGATAAAGCTACTAAGTTAACGGCCACCAATTCGTTGACAACCAAGCGCACCGAGCTTGGGCGCACCGAGCTTGATGCTGGATATCAGGCCCGCTTTGATGCGGAGTTGAAGTCCCTTGGTGGACGGCGGTTACCAGTTGTGCCGCAGAGCAGGGCTCAAGGAAAAGGAGTTATCACATTTGGGCTCGCCCTTGTCGGTGCTCGGGCGGGTTTCACCCCCGATGTCGTACTCAGTGAAGGTGAAACCCGCATTGTTGCACTGGCGGCATTTCTGGCCGACACAACTGGTTCGAACCAGCTTGCCCCCTTCATCTTTGACGACCCGATTTCGTCTTTAGATCAGGATTTCGAGGAAAGGGTTGTTACCCGGCTTGTCGAATTGGCGAAGACCCGGCAGGTCATCATCTTCACTCACCGCCTCTCGTTGATTGCACTTGTTGAGGCTGTAATAAAGAAACACAGTGAGAATCCCACTAACGAGAAAATTACCCACACCGTGCAGTCGCTTCGACGTCTTGATAAAGTCTCGGGAATTCTGGCGCAGCACAGTCTACGAGATGCCAAACCTGACAAGGCGCTTAATGCGGTTAGAGATCACGTCATCCCCAGGCTCAAAAAGCATCAGGCCGATGCGGACGCCGACGGTTATGACCTCGCCGTGAAGAGCGCTTGTAGTGATTTTCGGATCATCTTGGAACGAACGGTGGAGTTCATCCTCTTGAATGACGTAGTTATTCGTTTCAGACGGGACGTCATGACTAAAGGGAAACTAAGAGGTGTTGCCAAGGTGATGGCCGAAGATTGCGATTTTATCGACCGGTTAATGACCAGGTATTCAGTGTACGAGCACTCACAGTCAGATGAGTTACCTCAGATTCCGGTCGAACTAGATGATTTCGAACGGGATGTGTTGGAGCTCATTGCATGGATGGACGAGTTCAAAGGTCGAGTCTGTTAATTTCAAATGGCGAACTGTCTTTGGTAATGGGCGCTTGCGGGCTTGCGCGCAGTTGGTAGTGCCATTTTTATCTTTTTATTGGTGCAGGCGCTTGCGGGAGTGAGTCGTAGGGCACTTCCCCATCCTTGTTAGCTAATTTAAAAGTAGGCGTAGATTTTTGATGCTGCTGCTCTCAGTGTCGAGAGCCAATTTGATGGGGTTAGAAGAAGATCCAATTCCATTCCTTCAGGTTTCTAAATGAGGATGAACGTTCCAATGAAAAGAAAGTTTGTTACTGAATTTGGGCTTGGCTACATGAATAGCTATACGTCCATAGTGACGGCACACCAGTTGTTGCTCGGCGGTGACATTGATCCTGCTGATCAAGAAAATCTGAATAAGTGTCATATTTACATTATTGCTGCAAGGCCTTCACCCTACTTCAAGCCCGAAAAGTTAAAGCATGAAAATCATATGCTGTCGGGATCGGTCTGCTATCGAATCGATGGGGTTGAACACGAAATTCCATTCGAGGGATATCCTTGGAAATTGGATGGCAATGATTTTAAAGTCGAATGTAAGTATCCTTTCCGGGAAGTTGTTAGCTGTAACCTAGATGGTAAGAAAGGGGATACGTACGTACCCGCTAGCGCACTCACCCTTATGTATCTGCGAGAGGATGATAGAGGGGCCTGCGATCTGAACCGCTACGAAACACTTTATGTCGGTCAGGCCTTTGGCCAAGGCAACCGCTCCGCTCACGACCGACTCAAAAGCCATTCGACACTACAAAAAATCCTTGCTATGACTAATCATGACTATCCAGACAAAGAGATCATGATATTTATGTATCAGTTCGAAAATGATCAGATATTTACTTCTATTGATGGAAGGGCCAAAGATGCGGACAATTCTGACCGAAATGAGATGCGGCTCATGAATACTATCCGTAATCCTCCAAATAAGCAGCAAAAAATTGGTATGATTGAGGCGGGATTAATTCGATATTTTCAGCCTCGCTACAATGAAATATTTAAAATTAAGTTCCCTTCTACCAAGCACAAAGTTTTGAAGTCGTGCTACGAGCTAGACGTGACTTCGCTTATCGTGGAGTTAGACTCTACCGATCTCAATTATTATATGTGCTCTCCAACGGTGGCAGCTAAAAACCATCACATCGTAAAGCTCGATCTGGTTTCTTCTAAGGAAAGATACTCCTTCTTCCATGCAACCGGTTTTGTGGAAATGCCGGACATTATCAAGGGCTAAGCGTGCAAGAGTCATACGCCTATGAGAGCGATCAGTACATCCGTTGGACGCATGCTGTCCTCGATAGCTATGGCAGCTTCTATGGCCTGATCGGCTTTGCTTCAGAAGCGCTTGGTGCTCTTCCCTAGGTTCCATACGAACTGTCCACTAGCAGCTGGGGGGCGAAATCTTGACCAAGGTTTCGCCGTCAAGCGTAAAGAATTTAGGGTTATGAGAGCCTAAATTTAACAAAAATCTTTACGGTTATTATCAGTGAGCAAGGTCCTTAGCGGGTTTTTACTATTTTTAAGTGCTATAGGTGTTCATTACCCTTCTGATTCGAGCGGTCAGGCGTCACGCAAAACCAGAAACCCAGGGCAGTTGCCCTGGGTTTTTTTATGCGTGAACTCAGGCATCGCCATCCAGCGCCGCCTGGGCGAATTGCGCGTCCAGTTCCGGCGTAGCGCCGCTGATGCCGATGCCACCGATATGCTGGCCGTCGCCGTCGATGATCGGCAAACCGCCGCCCAACAGGGTGAAGCCTGGCAAGGATGCGTAGGGATTGGCGGGTAGTGCGGCGCTACGGTCTGCCAGCGAGCTGGAGGAAAGCGGGAAGCGAGCAGAAGTCGAGGCCTTGAGTTGCGCGACCTGGATGCTGCCGCTGCTGGTGCCGTCCATGCGGTGGAAGTGCTTCAGGTTGCCATGGCTGTCGACGATGCTGATGACGATGGCATAGCCGTGGGCACGGGCAGCGCGCTCGGCGTTGGCGGCCATTATTCGAGCGGCTTCGGAAGTGATGGGGGACGTAGGCGTGGTTTTCGGAGGATCAGCCAGCGACGGGGCCGCCAGTAATAGCGAGACCATCAAGAGTGCGACGCGGCTGCAGTTCTTGTTCATGTGAGCACCATCCCGAGGATTTTTCGCGAAGCTAGCAAGCGGCGGTCGCCCTTGGATGTAGTCCGTTTCTGAAGTTGACGTGGGGCTACTGCCTGGCAGAGGGTTTTTTTTCTTTTAGTTACATGTCAGGCAATGAAGTGGGCCGCTAGGTACTCAGGCAACCACAAGCCATGCACCAACAGCATCGCCCCTGACCCAGGTCATCGCACGTTTCGGATTCTTGACTAGTCTTACCTGTTGGCGGCCGTCAAAACCGCCACCGTGACTACCAAGAGGCGCCGGCCATGTTCCGCGCGTCCACCACCTGATCAGGAGTGCACGATGGACCTCAACCGTCGGCAATTCTTCAAGGTCGCCGCCGTCGGCCTTGGAGGCTCGAGCCTGGCGGCGTTGGGCATGGCCCCGACGCCGGCATTCGCCGAGCAGGTGCGTCACTTCAAGCTGGCGCATACGAAAGAAGCTCGTAACACCTGCCCTTACTGCTCGGTCGGCTGTGGCCTGATCATGTACAGCCAGGGCGATGCGGGCAAGAACGTCAAACAGAGCATCATTCATATCGAAGGTGACGCCGACCACCCGGTCAACCGCGGCACACTCTGCCCGAAAGGCGCCGGCCTGCTGGACTTTATCCACAGCCCAAGCCGCCTGCAGTACCCCGAGGTACGCAAGCCGGGCAGCAAGGAATGGGTGCGGGTCAGCTGGGACGAGGCGCTCGACCGCGTCGCCGATCTGATGAAGCAGGACCGCGACGCCAACTTCATCGAGAAGAACGCCCTGGGGCAAACCGTCAACCGCTGGCTTACCACCGGTTTCCTTGCTGCCTCCGCCGCCTCCAGCGAGGCTGGCTACCTGACCCACAAGGTCGTCCGCGCAACAGGCATGCTGGGGTTCGATAACCAGGCACGTGTCTGACACGGCCCGACGGTGGCAAGTCTTGCCCCGACGTACGGCCGTGGCGCCATGACCAACCACTGGTCCGATATCGCCAACGCGAATCTGGTCCTGGTGATGGGTGGCAACGCAGCAGAAGCGCACCCGTGCGGCTTCAAATGGGTGACCGAGGCCAAGGCGCACAACAAGGCGCGGCTGATTGTGGTCGACCCACGGTTTACCCGTACCGCTTCGGTGGCGGACTACTACGCGCCGATCCGTACCGGTACCGACATCGCCTTCATGGGCGGGCTGATCAATTACCTGCTGAGTACTGACAAGATCCAGCACGAATACGTGCGCAACTACACCGACGTGTCGTTTATCGTCAAAGAGAGCTATGGCTTCGAGGACGGGCTGTTCAGCGGCTACGACGAGGCCAAGCGCGTGTATGCCGACAAGTCCGGCTGGGGTTACGAGCTGGGTGAGGACGGTTTTGCCAAGGTCGACCCGACCCTGCAGCACCCACGTTGCGTGTTCCAGCTGATGAAGCAGCATTACAGCCGCTATACCCCGGAACTGGCCAGCATGATCTGTGGCATGCCGCAGGATGCCATGATGAAGGTCTGGGAAGAGATCGCCACGTGCTCGGCACCGGGCAAGACCATGACGATTCTCTACGCACTGGGCTGGACGCAACACTCGATCGGTGCGCAGATCATCCGCAGCGCGGCCATGGTTCAGCTGCTGCTGGGCAACGTCGGCATGCCAGGTGGCGGGGTCAACGCCCTGCGCGGGCATTCCAACATCCAGGGCCTGACCGACCTCGGCCTGCTGTCCAACTCGCTGCCGGGTTACCTGACCCTGGCTGGCGATGCCGAGCAGGACTATGCCACCTACATCGACAAGCGCGCATCCAAGCCGCTGCGCCCGGGGCAACTGTCGTACTGGCAGAACTACGGCAAGTTCCATGTCAGCCTGATGAAGGCCTGGTACGGCGCCAACGCCACGGCAGAAAACAACTGGGGTTATGACTGGCTGCCCAAGCTCGACGTGCCTGCCTATGACGTGCTGCGTATGTTCGAGATGATGAGCCAGGGCAAGGTCAACGGCTACGTGTGCCAAGGCTTCAACCCGATCGCTGCGTTGCCGGACAAGAACCGCGTGACAGCGGCGTTGGGCAAGCTCAAGTGGCTGGTGATCATGGACCCGCTGGCTACCGAAACCTCGGAGTTCTGGCGCAATGCCGGGCCATTCAACGATGTCGACACGGCCAGCATCCAGACCGAAGTGATCCGCCTGCCCACCACCTGCTTCGCCGAGGAAGATGGCTCGCTGGTCAACAGCAGCCGCTGGCTGCAGTGGCACTGGAAGGGCGCCGACGGACCGGGTGAGACCCGTACCGACGTGCAAATCATGAGCGAGCTGTTCCTGCGCATGCGCCAACGCTACCAGGCCGAGGGCGGCGCCTACCCTGACGCGATGATGAACATCAGCTGGCCGTACAAGATTCCCGAAGAGCCATCCCCGGAGGAACTGGCCAAGGAGATGAACGGCTGGGCAGTCACCGACGTTACCGACGCTACCGGCGCCACGCTCAAAGCCGGCCAGCAGCTGTCGGGCTTCGGGCAGTTGAAGGACGATGGCAGCACCGCGTCCGGCTGCTGGATCTTCGCCGGCAGCTGGACCGAGCAGGGCAACCAGATGGCCCGTCGTGACAACAGCGACCCCTACGGCATGCATCAGGTGCAGAACTGGGCCTGGGCCTGGCCGGCCAACCGCCGCATCCTCTACAACCGTGCCTCCAGCGACCCGCAAGGCAAGCCGTGGGACCCGGAGAAAAAGCGCCTGGTATGGTGGAGCGGCAAGGCCTGGACCGGCACCGACGTGCCGGACTTCAAGGTCGACTCGCCACCGGAAGCGGGGATGAACCCGTTCATCATGAACCCCGAAGGCGTGGCGCGCTTCTTCGCCATCGACAAGATGGCCGAAGGCCCGTTCCCGGAGCACTACGAGCCATTCGAAACGCCCATTGGCATCAACCCGCTGCACCCGCAGAACAAGAAGGTGGTCAGCAACCCGGCCGGGCGCATTTTCGACTCGGTGTGGGACACCCTCGGCACGCACGACGAGTTCCCGTATGCGGCGACCACGTACCGGCTGACCGAGCACTTCCACTTCTGGAGCAAACATTGCCGGCTCAACGCCATTGCCCAGCCCGAGCAGTTCGTCGAGATCGGCGAGGTGCTGGCCAATGAGAAAGGCATCAAGGCCGGTGACCGGGTGCGGGTGTCGAGCAAGCGCGGGCATATCGATGCGGTGGCGGTGGTGACCAAGCGGATTCGCCCGCTGCAGGTCAACAACCAGACCGTGCACCAGATCGGCATCCCGCTGCACTGGGGCTTCACCGGTGCCACCCGGCATGGCTACCTGACCAACACCTTGGTGCCATTCCTGGGTGACGGCAACACGCAGACGCCGGAGTCCAAGTCGTTCCTCGTCAAAGTGGAGAAACTCTGATGGCCAGCCAAGACATCATTGCCCGCTCGGCCACCACCACCGTACCGCCCTCGGTACGCCAGCAGCAGGAAGTCGCCAAGCTGATCGACACCACCAAGTGCATCGGCTGCAAGGCCTGCCAGGTGGCGTGTTCGGAGTGGAACGAGCTCCGTGACGAGGTCGGCCACAACCACGGCACCTACGACAACCCCCAGGACCTCACCGCCGAGACCTGGACCCTGATGCGCTTCACCGAGCACGAGCGCGACGACGGCAACCTGGAGTGGCTGATCCGCAAGGATGGCTGCATGCACTGCGCCGACCCCGGTTGCCTGAAGGCCTGCCCGAGCCCGGGGGCCATCATCAAACACGCCAACGGCATCGTCGACTTCAACCAGGACCACTGCATCGGTTGCGGCTACTGCATCACCGGCTGCCCGTTCAACATCCCGCGCATCTCGCAGAAGGACCACAAGGCATACAAGTGCACGCTGTGTTCCGACCGCGTGAGCGTGGGCCTGGAGCCCGCCTGCGTGAAAACCTGCCCGACCGGGGCGATCGTGTTCGGCAGCAAGGACGAAATGAAGGTGCATGCCGCCGAGCGCATCGTCGACCTGAAGTCGCGCGGCTACGACAACGCCGGTCTGTACGACCCGGACGGGGTCGGCGGTACGCATGTGATGTACGTGCTGCACCATGCCGACACGCCCAGATTGTATGCCGGCCTGCCGGACCAGCCGGTGATCAGCCCGCTGGTGGGGCTGTGGAAGGGCTTCACCAAACCGCTGGCGCTACTGGCCATGGGCGCGGCGGTGCTGGCCGGGTTCTTCCACTACGTGCGGGTTGGCCCGCAGCGGGTAGAGGAGGACGAGCACCCAGCGCCGCCCGATGACAGCGTGCACCAGGTGGACCCGGCGGTGCATGTCTACGATCCGAAGCAGCCCGGTGGGCAAGGGGAGCAGCGGCCATGAACGACAACAAACCCATCCTGCGTTACAACGCCAACGAGCGGACCAACCACTGGATCGTTGCCATCCTGTTCTTCATGGCCGGGCTTTCCGGGCTGGCGCTGTTTCACCCGGCGCTGTTCTGGTTGAGCCATCTGTTCGGCGGCGGGCCGTGGACGCGCATCCTGCACCCGTTCATGGGCGTGGCGATGTTCGTGTTTTTCCTCGGATTGGTGTTCCGCTTCTGGCGTGCCAACTTCATCACCGCCAACGACCGCCTGTGGTTGCGTCGCATTGATCGGGTGATGGTCAACCGCGAAGACGGCGTGCCCCCCATTGGCAAATACAACGCCGGGCAGAAACTGCTGTTCTGGACGCTATTGCTGTGCATGCTGGTGTTGTTGATCAGCGGCGTGGTGATCTGGCGGGCCTATTTCAGTCACTTCTTCGATATAGGCTCGATTCGCCTGGCATCGCTTGCCCACGCACTGGCGGGCTTCGTGCTGATCCTCAGCATCATCGTGCACATCTACGCCGGTATCTGGATCAAGGGCTCGATCGGCGCCATGCTGCATGGCTGGGTCAGCCGCCCCTGGGCGCGCAAGCACCATGCGTTGTGGTACCGCGAAGTGACTGGCGACAAGACGCCGGGCGATCACGGACGAAAAGAAGGATGAGCGCTTGAGCACGATACTTGAACCCGGGCAGATCGAAGCGTCGGCGGTAGCGCCGCCGTTCCTGCACCTGCCCCCCGCCAATCTGTTCGAACTGCGCGCTGCGCGCCTTGAGCAACTGTCCGATGGCAATGCCCTTGGCGACTATCTGCGGCTGATCGCACGGTTATGCCGCATCCAGCAGCTGCTTGTGGATAACCCACCCGGTGGCATGCCGGTGGCCGAGGAGCGTCAACGCCTGTGCATAAGTCATGGCTTGCCGCCGCTGGCGGCCGATAGCCTGGTGCGTGAAGGGCCGTGGCTTGTCTGGTTGCAGGCCCTGCTTGAGCACTTCAGCGGCGCTACAGGGGGCCCGTTGGGTGAAGCGTTGCAGGTGCTGCGCGGCAGCGATGACGACCAGCGCAAGGGCTGGGGCATTGCCTTGCTGGCGGGTCAATACGACGCGGTGCCTGCTGCATTGGTGCCGTTCCTTGGGGCCGCGCTCCAAGCGGCCTGGTCCAGTTGGTTGCTGGCACTGCCGACGCCCGAGCTTAAACCCGCCGGTAGCCTGGCCCAGTGTCCGGCGTGCGGTTCGCCGGCAATGGCCGGGGTGGTGCGTAACCGCGGCAAGCACAATGGCCTGCGCTATCTGGCCTGTTCGCTGTGCGCCTGTGAATGGCATGTGGTGCGGGTGAAGTGCGTGTACTGCGAGTCGAGCAAGGACTTGCGCTACACCAGTCTTGAGGATGACCGCCATGCGCCAGGCAAGGCGCCGCTGCGTGCGGAGTGCTGCCCAGGGTGCAATACGTACCTGAAGCAGAATTATCTGGAAAACGACGCTGCGGCCGAGGCGCTGGCCGACGACCTGGCCAGCCTGGTGCTGGATATGCGCCTGGACGAGGAGGGCTTCCATCGCCTGGCACCCAACCTGATGCTCGCGCCGGGTAGTGGGTGAGTGTCTACACTGGAACACCGAGTTGCCTTCTTCGCGGGTAAACCCGCTCCCACAGGTACTGCGCAAGCCTTGAGTGCAGCCCGGACCCTGTGGGAGCGGGTTCACCCGCGAAGAGGCCAGTACAGACACCGGATCAGCCAAGGTAGTACCGCATGTCTTCAAGCCTCGCCAGCGACACCCTACGCCTGCCTTCCATCGACACCCTCCTGCGCCACCCGGCCGGCCTCGCACTGATCGACCGCCACGGCCGCGACGCGGTCCTGTCCACCCTGCGCCAGCTGCTCGACGACCTGCGCGCCCCCGCCCGCAACGGTGAACTCACCCCCGCCGAACTGGCCCCCGAAATCCTCTTGGGCCGCACCGGCGAACGCCTGGCCGTTCAGCAGCGCAGCCAGGTCCGCCGCGTGTTCAACCTCACCGGCACCGTGCTGCACACCAACCTGGGCCGCGCCTTGCTACCGGAAGAAGCCATCGAGGCCATGCAGATCGCCGCCCGCTATCCGCTCAACCTGGAATTCGACCTGGCCACCGGCAAACGTGGCGACCGCGATGACTTGATCGAAGGCCTGATCCGCGAGCTGACCGGCGCCGAAGCCGTCACCGTAGTCAACAACAATGCCGCCGCCGTGCTGCTGGCGCTCAATAGCCTGGGCGCGCGCAAAGAGGGCATCATCTCCCGGGGTGAACTGATCGAGATCGGCGGCGCATTCCGCATCCCCGACATCATGGCCCGTGCCGGCGTGAAGCTGCACGAGATCGGCACCACCAACCGCACCCACGCCCGCGACTACGAGGCTGCCATCGGCCCGCGCACCGGCTTGCTGATGCGCGTGCATTGCAGCAACTACAGCATCCAGGGCTTTACCACCCACGTGCCCACGGCCGAGCTGGCGCGCATCGCCCACCAACATGAGCTGCCGCTGCTCGAAGACTTGGGCAGTGGCAGCCTGCTAGACCTTACTTGCTGGGGCCTGCCCGCGGAACCCACGGTGCGCCAGGCGTTGGCCGACGGCGCCGATATCGTCACCTTCAGTGGCGACAAACTGCTGGGCGGGCCGCAAGCCGGGATCATCGTCGGTCGCAAGGACTTGATTGCCAGGATCAAGAAAAACCCGCTCAAGCGTGCGCTGCGCGTCGACAAGATCACCCTCGCTGCACTCGAAGCGGTGTTGGCGCTGTACCGTAACCCGGACCGCCTGGCCGAGCGCCTGCCCAGCCTGCGTCTGTTGACCCGCAGCCAGGCCGAGATACAGGCCCAGGCCGAGCGCCTGGCGCCTGAGCTCAAGGCTCTGCTCGGTGAGCAGTGGGTCGTCAGCGTGGAGCCGGCGCTGGGCATGATCGGCAGTGGCAGCCAGCCGGTGGCGCGCTTGCCCAGTGCAGCCCTGTGCCTGCGCCCGCAGGTATCGAAGAAGTTGCGAGGGCGCAGCCTGCATGTGCTGGAGCGGGCACTGCGTGGCCTGCCGGTACCGGTGCTCGGCCGTATCGATGACGACGCCCTGTGGCTGGACCTGCGCCAACTGGATGACGAAGCCCAGTGGCTGGCGCAATTACCCGCCTTGCAGCTGGGGCCGGTGCAGTGATCGTCGGTACCGCCGGCCATATCGACCATGGCAAGACCGCACTGCTGCAGGCGCTGACCGGGCAGGCCGGCGACCAGCGTCAGGAGGAACGTGCCCGCGGCATGACCATCGACCTGGGGTACCGCTACGCGACCCTTGTCGAAGGTGCACCGCTGACTGGCTTCATCGATGTGCCGGGCCACGAGCGTTTTATCCACAACATGCTGGCCGGTGCCCACGGTATCGACCTGGTGCTGTTGGTGGTGGCTGCCGACGACGGGGTCATGCCGCAGACCCGCGAGCACCTGGCGATCATCGAGCTGTTGGGCATTCCTCAGGCTTTGGTGGCGATCAGCAAGTGTGACCGGGTCGAGCCGGCGCGCCTGGCCGAAGTGCGGGCGCAAGTCAGCGAACTGCTGGCGCCCGGGCCGTATGCCGGTGCGCGGCAGTTTCCAGTCTCCAGCATCAACGGGGAAGGCATAGCCGCGCTGCGTCAGGCCTTGCTGGAGGCCGAAGCAGCGGTGCACAAGCGCAGCGATGGTGGCGGTTTTCGCCTGGCCGTCGACCGCGCTTTCGCGGTTACCGGTGCCGGCGTGGTGGTCACGGGCACGGCGCTGGCCGGGCGGGTCAGTGCCGGCGACACCTTGGTGCTGGGCAAGGCCGGCAAACCGGTGCGGGTGCGTGGCCTGCATGCGCAGAACCAGGCCGCGCTGGTGGCCGAGGCAGGCCAGCGGGTGGCATTGAATATCACGGCCGAACGGCTGGCGATGGAGCAGGTGCATCGGGGTGACTGGCTGGTGCCCGAGTGGCTGTATGCGCCCAGCGTGCGGGTGGATATCGAGCTGAACCTGCTGCCGGGCGAGCCCCGCGCGTTTGAACATTTCAGCGCTGTACACGTGCACCTCGGCACCCAGGATGTAACGGCCCGGGTGGCCTTGCTCGAAGGTGAGTCCTTGGCAGCGGGGCAGCGCATGTTCGCCCAGCTGCTGCTCAATGCGCCGTTGCAGGCCGTGCACGGCGATCGCCTGGTGCTGCGTGACCAGCGTGCCCAGCGCACCTTGGGGGGCGGCAAGGTACTCGACCCGTTCGCGCCAAGCCGGCAGCGCCGCAGCGATGAGCGCCTGCGCCAGTTGCAGGTGCTGCGGGATGCCGAGGACTTGGAGCAGGCCCTGCCGGCACTGCTCGCCAGCGCCCCCGGTGGCCTCGACCCCCAGCGGCTTGAGCGGCAGTTCAATCGACCGCGCGCGACCTGGCAGTTGCCACAAGAGGTATTGGTGGTGGCCACGCGGCAGGGCCAGCTGCTGTTCGCCAATACCCAGTGGCAGGCGCTGAAGCAACAGGTGCTGGAGCACTTGGCGCGGTTCCATGAGCAAGAGCCTGACCAACTGGGCCCGGACCGTGACCGCCTGCGTCGCTTTGCGGCCTTGCCGCTGGAGCGGCCGGCATTCGTCAGCCTGCTGGATGAACTGCTCGATGACGGCGCCATCGCCAGCAGCGGGCCCTGGCTGCATTTGCCCGATCACAAGGTGCAGTTGAGCGAAGCCGACAGTGCGTTGTGGGCGCGCTTGCAGCCGAAGTTGCTGGAGGGGCAATACGATCCGCCCTGGGTCAGGACGCTGGCAACTGAGGAGAATTGCGCCGAAGCCGAAGTGCGCCTGCTGCTGCGCAAGCTGGCTAGGCTTGGTGTGGTGCACCAGGTGGTGCGTGACCTGTTCTACCCAGAGGCGACGCTACAGCGCATGGCAGAGCTGTTGCTGCGGCAGGCCAGCGAAACGCCGATAGTGCAGGTGGCCGCGTTTCGCGATATGTTGGGCATCGGTCGCAAGCGCAGTGTGCAGATTCTGGAATATTTCGACCGCATCGGCCTGACCCGCAGGGTGGCCGACCAGCGTCACATCCGCGCCGACAGCGCCCTGGCCCAGCAACAGGCCAGGCACTGAGTTCAAGGAAGGCAATCGCGCCCGGTGGCGCGGCCGGGCTTCAAACCCGGTTGGGGACGGCAGCCGTTCCCGGGCAGGTTCGACTCCCGCTGCCTTCCGCCAATCATTTGTACCGGGGCTGCTTCGCAGCCCATCGCGACACAAGGCCGCTCCTACACAGGACTGCGCTGTACCTGTAGGAGCGGCCTTGTGTCGCGATGGGGCGCGAAGCGGCCCCAGTCAATCAGGCCCGTTCCCCACAAAGATCCACGGCGAACCACCGCTCTGCCGTGTCAACATCCAGCCCCGCCCCCAGCAGCGCAACCATCTTGCCCAGCGCCGCCTCGCGGGTCATGCCACCCCCGCTGACCAGCCCGGCCCCACGCAAGCGGTTACCCGCCGCATAGGTATCGAACACCACCGAACCCTCAGGGCACTGGCTGATTGCTGCCAGCATCACGCCGCGCTGGCGCGCTGCGCTAAGCACATCCAGTAGCGCCTGGTCATCCGACGGCCCGGTACCGCTGCCGTAGCACTCCAGCAGCAAACCCTGCACACCACTGTCGATGAAAGCCTGCAAGTGCGCGGCCTGCAGCCCGGGGAAGACCGGCACGACTGCCAGGTTGACCGGCTGACGCGGCTGCTTGTAGCCAAGTGCGGCAGGGATAATATCGGCCCGCTCGCCATCACGATGGCGCGGCAGCGCAGCAAAGGCATCGAACGCCTCGCTGCGCAACTTCGACGCCCGGCAGCCATGCAGCAACTGGCCATGGAAGTACAGTTGCACGCCATTTTCCAGGCCGGATTCGAAATGGTGCAACGCGCCGCACAGGTTGGCCCAGGCATCGCTATCCGCGGCGCCTGCCGGCAGCATCGAACCGGTCAGCAGCACCGGCACTGGCAGGCCCAGCAGCAAGAACGACAACGCCGCGGCGCTGTAAGCCATGCTGTCGGTGCCGTGCAGCACCAGCACGCCATCATGGCCTGCCACATCCACGGCTTCGACGATGGCATCGCGCATCGCCAGCCAGTTGTGCTGCTGCATGTTGGCGCTGTCGAGCAGCGGGTTCAGTTCCTGCAGCGTCCATTGCAGCTGTGGCGCATCGGCCATGTGGGCGAAGTGTTCGCGCATCCGCGCTTCGAAGCCCCCGGCTGGCGCCAGGCCCTCTGGGGTTTCGAGCATGCCGATGGTGCCACCGGTATAGAGAACGAGGAGATTCTTTACTGCACGCATGGAAAACATCCGTAGCGGTGAGCCGAGAAAGAAAAGCCGCCCGCGGAAGGGGCGGCTGGGCAGGGGAGGATATCAGCGCTGCGGCTGAGCCTGGACGGCTGCTTTGTCAGCGGCTGTTTCCACCTGCGGGTTGGCAGGCCAGGCATTGCGGTCCAGGTCCAGGTCGGCGAACTTGCTCGAGTCGAACACAGGCTGGCCGATACCGGCTTTGCGCTGGTCGTCATAGTCACGCATGACGCGCAGGCCGACCTTGAACAGCAGGGCCAGGGCCACCAGGTTGACGAAAGCCAGGCAGGTCATGGTGATGTCGGCGAAGGCGAACACGGTCGACAGGTCTTGCATCGAGCCCCACACCACCAGTGCCAGCACCAGGCCACGGAACACCATCAGCACCACGCGGTTGCGGGTGAGGAACTGCAGGCTGTTCTCGCCCAGATAGTAGTTGTAGAGGATGCAGGTGAACACGAACAGCGACAGCGCCACGCTGACGAACACACGGCCCCAGTCACCGACCACGGCGGCCAGCGAGTTCTGGGTCAGGACAATGCCGTCACCCTCGAAGCCCGGGGTGTAGAAGCCCGACAGCAGGATCAGCAGCGCGGTGCAGGTGCAGATCACGAAGGTATCGAGGAACACACTGAAGGCCTGGACCACGCCCTGGGCGCCCGGGTGTTTCACGGCTGCCACGGCGGCGACGTTCGGCGCACTGCCCAGGCCTGCTTCGTTGGCAAACACGCCACGCTTCACGCCCATGACGATGGCGCTGCCGAGCAGGCCGCCAAACGCCGGGTCGAGGCCGAAGGCGCTCTTGAAGATGGTTTCCAGCATGGCCGGCACGTGTTCGATCTGGGTGCCGATCACGTACAGGGTCACGCCGATGTAGGCCAAGGTCTTGATCGGTACCAGCAGGTCCGACACTGCGGCGATGCGCTTGATGCCGCCGATGAAGGTGATGGCCAGCAGCACTGCCAGGACGATACCGGTCTGGCTTGGGGCAAAGTCAAAGGCGTTCTGCAGCGAGTGGGTCACGGTGTACGACTGCAGGCCAATGAAGGCAAAGCCGTAGGTGACCAGCAGCAGGACCGAGAACACGATGGCCATGCTTTTGCGCTTCAGGCCGTGCTGGATGTAGTAGGCCGGGCCGCCACGGTACAGGCCGTCGCCGTCGGCGCGCTTGTAGACCTGGGCCAGGGTGCACTCGAAGAAGCTGCTGGACATACCCACCAGTGCGGTGACCCACATCCAGAACACGGCGCCCGGGCCACCCAAGGTCACGGCGATACCGACACCGGCAATGTTACCGGCGCCAACGCGGCCGGCCAGGCTGAGCATCAGGGCCTGGAAGGAGCTCAGCTGGCCTGCCTGGCCACGCAGCGATTCCTTGAAAACGGTGAACATGTGGCCGAAATGGCGGAACTGAACGAAACGCGAACGGATAGTGAAGTAGCTACCCAGCCCTACGATCAGCACGATGAGGAGTTTCCCCGAAAGGAAATCGTTGAGTACTTCGAGCATTGGAAAATGACCTCGATTCTTATTCTTCGTGTGGAAAGACCAGCGGACGGCAGGCGCACCGCTATTCGTTGGGGCGAATGGTTGGCCATGACAAGAGTCGTTACAATTTCGCGGGTTGCTCTGACTTGATGCTAGTTGATGCTACAATGGCGCCATTCGCGTCACCTGGGTTCCGCACATGAGCGATCATTTCGCCACCAACCTCAAACTGGCTTGCAGCCACTACCGCTCTATCTCCGAAGTTTGCCGGCAGCTCTCGATCAACCGCGCGCAGTTCAACAAGTACCTGAGCGGTCAGAGCCGTCCGACGGCGTTCAACCTCAAGCGCATTGGCGATTTCTTCGGGGTCGAGGATTACGAACTGAACCTGCCGGCCGAGCAGTTCGCCCGGCTGATCGGCGCACGGGTGTCCACCTTGGCCGAGCAGCCCAGCGACCCGATCAGCGAACTGTTCCGCCCGCTGCACGATCATGCGGGCAACCTGTCGCGCTATTGCGGTTATTACTTCGAATATTCCAACTGCATGTCGGTGCCGGGCACGATCCTGGTCTCGCTGGTGCACCTGTGGGAAGAGCGCGGCCGTTTCCTGTTCGAGCGCCAGGAGCGCCAGGAGCGTTCCAGTGCCACGGACCAGCATGCCGAGGTGCGCTGCCGCTACCTGGGCGCGGCGTTTCAACTGCAGGACCGGGTGTTCCTCATCGACTACGAGTCGCTCACCTTCAACGAAATGAGCCAGACCATTCTCATCCCCAGCTTCAAAAGCCGCATCACCCGCCTGAACGGCCTCAAGGCCGGGGTTTCCAGCGGCGACCGGCGCAACCCGGCCTGCACCCGGGTGGTGTGGGAGTACCTGGGCGAGGAGATCAATCGCATCAATGCGTATCGGCAGGTGAAACTGTACCGCCCGGATGATCCGCGAATAGATGATGATGTGCGTGAGCGGTTGAGTGTGGGGCCGTTGCGCAACAGTTTGTTCGAGATCGAGTAATGCTCAACAAGTCAGGCGTCTTCGAGGATGAATCCCGCCACGGCGCTGGCAACCTGATCCGCAATCGCTGGCGTACTTCGTAAGTGGGAAGCGATGCCATGGTCGCAGTCGGTAAGAAACAGGCATTGCAAATGCGCTGCTGGAACTGATTGCATCAGGGCCTGGGTAACTTCTTCAGGAATCGGGCTGTAGCGCTCGGCACTGGCCAGCCACAGGCTACCTGCACTGGTCCCTGGGCCTTTGCCGAATCGTTGTGAGTTGAGCCCGTCATACTCGCCAATCACCATCAGCACTCTGCCTTGGAACTGCTTGAGGAAGGCGTAGCTGTCGCTGTCCAGAAAGCCGTAGGGTTTGCTGATGGCTGTGGTGAATGCCGGGCCAAACGGCGCCCGGTGGGCATCATCTGGATAAACCGCTGGGCAGATCAACACGATCCTGTCCACTTGCGGCAACCGTGCCGCAAGTTTCAGCGTGATTGCCGCGCCCAGGCTGTGGCCGATCAGTGTTCGGCATCGAGGTGCGATATGCGTATGAAACCGCTGTGCCTCTTTGAGGTTGGTAGCCAGTGACGGTGCCACTGCGCCTGGCTCGCTGGCGAGGCTGTGACCAGAAAGATTGCCGGTGAGCGACCCGATGCCAGCGGCTTGCAAGCGATAGAGCAGTGGGTTGAGCCGGGTAAAGTCCTAGCGCGCGCCACCCAGCACCAATGCCGGCGCTGCGCGCTCTGTATCAGGTACAAGCAACCGGGCCTGTTGCTGGTAGCTTCCGAATTGTTCGTCGATGAACAGCTCTTTGCCCGGGGCCGGCTCGTCGAATTGCCATTTCAGGCGCTGCTGGGTGCCAGTTTGCAAGTGCATGACGGTCTCTGAAAAGCCATGATTGGCGCTATTGTCACGCAAAAGAGGCTAGTCGAGATCTCCCCCTTGCGCGGCTGTACATTCGGCATTGACGGCAGGTGAAGCAGACGGTAATCAGCATCAGCAAATCCGTCCATGGCATTCACCGGGCCCTGCGTTGGACTTCCCCGCCCGGAAACCGCAAAATGACCCCTTTCCTTCATCAACCTCTCGGATCTGCTGACTCTATGCGTATGCGCCTAATGCTGTTGGGTGGTGGCAATGCCCTCGGGCAAGCGCTGATTCGTCTTGGGGCCGAGGAGGACATTGCTTTCCTGGCGCCGCGCCCTCCCGAGAATGGCTGGACGCCGGCCAACCTCACCCAGTTGCTCGACGATCACCGCCCCGACGCCCTGGTCAACCTGGCCTATTACTTCGACTGGTTCCAGGCCGAGTCGGTCAGCGAGCAACGCCTGGCTCAACAGGAGCGGGCAGTGGAGCGGCTGGCAGAGCTGTGCCAGCACCACCAGATCACCCTCGTGCAACCTTCCAGCTACCGGGTATTCGATGGTTCGCGGGCAACGGCCTACAGCGAAAAGGACGAGCCCGTGCCGCTGGGGCAGCGTGGCCAGGCCTTGTGGCGCATCGAGCAGAGTGTGCGTGCGACCTGCCCACAGCACGTGCTGCTGCGCTTCGGCTGGTTGCTCGACGAGAGCATCGACGGCTCGCTGGGCCGCTTCCTGACCCGTGCAGAGCAGCCGCAAGAGCTGCTGCTGGCCGATGACCGGCGTGGCAACCCGACGCCGGTCGACGATGCCGCACGGGTGATTCTGTCGGTGCTCAAGCAACTCGATTGCAGTGCGCCGCTGTGGGGCACTTACCATTACGCCGGCAACGAGGCGACCACGCCGCTGGCGCTGGGCCAGGCTATCCTTACCGAAGCAGGCCAATACCGCCAACTGGCGGTGCAGGCGCCGACACCGCAGGCCCATGCCGCACGGCCGGATGCCAGCGAAGAGCCGCAGAACGCTGTACTGGCCTGCAAGAAAATCCTTCATACCTTCGGCATCAAGCCGCGCGCCTGGCGCGCAGGCCTGCCGCCTCTACTGGACCGGTTCTACCGCCATGGCTGACGCCCCCATCCTGATCACCGGCGGTGCCGGCTTCATTGGCTCCCACCTGTGCGATGCGTTGTTGGAAAAAGGCTACGCCGTACGCATTCTCGACGACTTCTCAACCGGCCGGCGGAGCAACCTGCAGGTTGGCCACCCACGGCTGGAACTGATCGAAGGCGATGTCGCCGACGCCGGGCTGGTCACGCAGGCTGCGGGAGGCTGCAGTGCTGTGGTGCACCTGGCGGCGGTGGCTTCGGTGCAGGCCTCGGTCGAAGACCCGGTGCGTACCCACCAGAGCAACTTCATCGGTACCCTCAACGTGTGCGAAGCTATGCGCGTGCACGGTCTGCGCCGGGTGTTGTTCGCCTCCAGTGCGGCGGTGTACGGCAACAATGGCGAGGGTGAATCGATTGCCGAGGACACGCCCAAGGCGCCGCTGACGCCCTACGCCGTGGACAAGCTGGCCAGTGAGCAGTATCTGGACTTCTACCGCCGTCAGCATGGCCTGGAGCCGGTGGTGTTCCGTTTCTTCAATATCTTCGGGCCACGCCAGGACCCGTCCTCGCCGTATTCCGGGGTAATCAGCATCTTCTGCGAGCGCGCAGTGCAGGGCTTGCCGATCACCATCTTCGGCGATGGCGAGCAGACCCGCGACTTCCTTTACGTGGGCGACCTGGTGCAGGTAATGGTGCAGGCGCTGGAGCAGCCGCAGGTCGAGGAGGGGGCTGTGAATATCGGCCTCAACCAGGCCACCTCGCTGAACCAGTTGCTGGTGGCGCTGGAGAAGGTGGTGGGCAGCTTGCCGGCGATCACGCATGTGGCGGCGCGTGCCGGTGACATTCGCCATTCGCGGGCGGATAACCAGCGGCTGCTGGCGCGGTTCGAGTTTCCGCAGGCGACGCCGATGGTTGAGGGCCTGGCGCGGCTATTGGGTAAAGGCTGATTTCCTGGGGGCGCTTTGCGCCCCTATCGCGACACAAGGCCGCTCCTACAACGACCGCGTAAAGCCAATGGACTTGCGGTCACTGTAGGAGCGGCCTTGTGTCGCGATGGGCTGCGCAGCAGCCCTAAAAATCACCCATGCCGCACAACCCTGCGCAGGCAATCCTCGGCCCCCAGTACCCGCCCATCCAAAGCTCGCACCTGCAAAGTCTCGATAGCCTGCCCTTTGGCAGCCTCGAACAATTCAGAACGCGCTTCCCCCGCTTCAAACAGGTATCGCTCCCCCCACTGCCTAAAGCCAACCACCACCGGAAACACCGACCGCCCTTTCTCGGTCAGCACATATTCCTTGTAGGCACTGCCATCCGACGCCGGCTGTGTGATCAGCAACCCGCTTTCCACCAGCAGCTTGAGCCGTGAGGCGAGGATGTTCTTCGCCAGCCCCAGGTTCTTCTGAAATTCACTGAACCGCCGCAAGCCGTCAAAGGCATCGCGCAGGATCATCAGTGCCCAGCGATCACCCAGCACCTCCAGCGCCCGGGCTACGGGGCACTGCGCATTGTTTTCATCGAGCATGGCTCAAACCTGTGTTGATTACCTGGTTGCAGATTAAAACCACATTTGCTAAATAGCCAGTGTGTGGTTTCAAAACGAAACCGGATTGATGAGAGCGGTCCTATGAAGCCTTCGCTGACACGCTGGATAACGCTGTTGCTTGCCACCACCAGCGCCATGGCCGTGGCGACGGTTTACTTCGCCCAGCCTCTGCTTGAGTCGATGGCTACCGACCTGGGAGTGGCGCAGCAGCAGATTGGCTGGGTGGTCGGCGCGACCCATGCGGGCTACGCCGTGGGTCTGCTATTGATCGTGCCCCTGGGGGACCTGGTCGATCGCAAGCGCCTGTTGCTCTGGCAGTTGCTGCTCTCGGCGTTGGCGCTGGTCGGTGTCGGCGTGGCGCCGAACTGGGCAATGTTGCTGTTGGCGCTGGCCATCACCGGGTTGATGGCAGTCATGGTGCAGGTGATGGTGGCTCACGCCGCGAGCCTGGCCTCACCGGGCCAGCAAGGGCAGGCGGTAGGCACCGTCACCAGTGGTGTGGTGTTGGGCATTCTGCTGGCACGCCTGGTGTCGGGCGGGTTGGCTGATCTGGCCGGTTGGCGCAGTGTTTATCTGGTCGCCGCAGGGCTATTGATGTTGCTGGCCCTGGTGCTGTGGCGCAGCCTGCCCGGTGGGCGGCCGATGGGGCAGCGGCCGGGTTACCGGGCGCTGATCGTGGCCCAGTTCAGTTTGTACCGGCACGACAGGTTGCTGCGCCAGCGCGGCGTGTTCGGGGTGTTGATCTTCGCCGCGTTCAGTGTGCTGTGGGGTGCCATGGTCATGCCGCTCAGTGCTGCGCCGTTGCTGCTGAGCCATACCGAGATCGGCCTGTTCGGCCTGGCAGGTGTCGCGGGCACATTGGCGGCTTCGCGTGCCGGTCGCCTGGCAGACCAAGGGCAGGGGGAGCGCACCACCGGGCTGGCGCTGGCCCTGCTGACGCTGTCGTGGTTGCCCACAGCTTTTGTCGGGCAGTCGCTGATGGCCTTTGTGCTAGGTGTGCTGATGCTGGATTTTGCCGTGCAGGCGGTGCATGTCACCAACCAGAGCCTGTTGCTGGCAGGTCGTGGCGCGATGGCCAGCCGCTTGATCGGCGCCTACATGTGCTGCTATTCGCTTGGCAGCGGGCTGGGGGCGGTGCTTGCGAGTTGGGTGCATGCCCATTGGGGGTGGGCTGCGGTGTGTGGGCTTGGCATGGCCATCAGCGCGGCCGCGCTGGGCTACTGGCTATGGCTGCAACGCGTGAGGGCGGCCGAAGCCGCCCTGCAGTGTTCAGGTCAGAACTTGTAGCCAAGGCCGACCATGTACACCCACGGGTCGACATCGACGTCGACCTTGGTCTTGCTGTAGCCCAGCGCGGTCGGGCCGTTGACGCTGGCTTTGGTGTCGATGTCGACGTACCAGACCGAGGCGTTGACCAGCAAGTTGTCGGTCAGCATGTAGTCCATGCCCAGTTGGCCGGCAATACCTACCGAATCCTGCAGCTTGAGGTTGCTGAAGCCTTGTTGCTTGCGTGCGCTGCTCAGGTCTTCGTCGAAGAACAGGGTGTAGTTGATACCCACGCCGGCGTACGGCTGGAAGCGCGAATTCGGCTCCATCGGGTAGTACTGCAGCGACAGGGTCGGTGGCAGTTGCTTGATGTCGGCCAGCTTGCCGTCCAGCCCGCCGCCCAGGCCTTTTACGCCGACGGTGTGCTTGAACGGGGTGGCTGCCAGCAGCTCCAGGCCGATGTGGTCGGTGAGCATGTAGGCAAAGGTCAGGCCCAGCTGGGTGTCGCTGTCCAGGGTCGCCTTGGTGCCCGACACCTTGTTGCCGTCGAACTTCAGGTCGCCGCTGCTCTCGTTCGGGGCAGTGGTGATGGCGCCTGCGCGCAGGATCATGTCCCCCGCCTGATAGGCGTGGGCAGCAGGGGCGGCGAGCGCAAGGGCCACAAGCGAGGCGCCGAGCAAGGACTTGTTCATGGAAGCTCCCAAAGGACGTTATTAATCGAGTAGTCCAATGGTACGGAGGTGGTTAAACAGAAAGTTTGACCCAGCTCAAAGAAGCGTCTTCACGAATTCGAAACAGTTCTCATCTCAGCTCATAAACGTAGATTTTCTCGGCTTCCATCTGGTAGCCGGCGTCGGCCAGTTCGCTGCTGGAGGCTCTGACTTGCATCTTTCCCTCGATCCAGTACGGCTGGTAGAGGTCTTCGACGCGCACGCCCATCTCGCTGAAAATATGCACGATCTGGTTCGACGGTGGCGGCGGCACGTGGATGCACGCCCCGTAGTAAGGGACCAGCAGGAATTCGGTGGTGCGGCCTTCTTCGCTGACCTCCAGCGGCACGATGTAGCCCGGCAGCTTGACCTGCTGGCCGTCGAGGCCCTTCACCACTGGGGCATCGGGGGCTTGCTGGCGCGCGGGTGGGGCGGCTTCGGCAGACAGGGCGTTGCTAAGCTGTGACATGTCGTGCAGCGGCGCCAGTTGTGGCGGGATGACCGGGGCGCCTTCGGGGATCAGGGCGGGCCAGTCCAGCTCCTTGGGTTCTGCGGCCCATAGCGGCATTGCTACCAGCAACAGCAGGGCCAGCAGCAGGTGCATTGCCGGCCTCTTCGCGGGCATGCCCGCTCCCACAGGTCCTCTATAAGGCCTGAGGCTTGTGGAGAACCCTGTGGGAGCGGGCGTGCCCGCGAAGCAGGCGATGAGGTGTCTGATCATTACGCGCACTCAGAGGTGTATGGACAGGCCATCGGCCAGCGACTGCCGATAAGCCCGCCACGCCGGCACGCTGCCCATGAGCAACGCCGCCCCCAGGATGATAGCCAGCAAGGTCCATTCATGTGCGCTCGGCAGGGCCAGTGGCAAATTCAAACCATAGTTGGCCTGCACGTACCCTTGGGCCAGGGCAATCCCCGCATACAGCAAGCCAAGCCCGGCCACGATCCCGACCGCGGCCAGTGACAGCGCCTCCAGTACCAGCAGCCCCGCGATATGCCACGGCCTGGCCCCGACCGAACGCAAGATCGCCATCTCCCGGCGGCGCTCGTTGAGGCTGGTGAGAATAGCCGTCAGCATGCCGATCAGGCCGGTCAATACCACGAACAGCGACACCACGAACAACGCTTGTTCCGCTGTGCCCATCAGGCTCCACAGCTCTTGCAGGGCCACACCTGGCAGGATTGCCAACAAGGGCTCGCTGCGGTACTCGTTGATCTCGCGCTGCAGGCTGAAGGTCGCGATCTTGTTGTTCAGGCCCAGCATGAACGCGGTAATGGCGGCAGGTTGCAGGTCCATCGTGCGTGCCTGGTCGGCGCTGATGCGCCCGGCGCCTCGGGCCGGGACGCCGTTGTGCCAGTCGATATGGATGGCCTCCATACCGCCCAGGCCGATATGCAGGGTGCGGTCGACCGGTGTGCCGGTGCGCTTGAGCACACCGACCACGGTGAACGGCTTGTCGTCGTGTTTGACCAGGCTGATGGCTGCCACGCCGTGGGCCAGCACCAGCTTGTCACCCAGCTTGTAGTGCAACGCCTCGGCCACTTCGGCGCCGAGCACCACCTCGAACGGGTCGCTGGCAAACTCACGCCCCTGGCTCAGTTGCAAGTGCTGGCGGCGGCCGTACTGGTAATGGCTGAAGTAATCCGTCGTGGTGCCCATCACCCTGTAGCCGCGGTGCGAGTCGCCCAGCGAGATCGGGATCGCCCACTTCACGCGCGGGTCCTGTGCATAGTGCTGGAAGCTGTCCCAGCGGATGTTGTTGGTGGCGTTGCCAATGCGGAACACCGAATACAGCAGCAGGTTCACCGAACCGGAGCGGGCGCCGACAATCAGGTCGGTGCCGCTGATGGTGCTGGCGAAGCTGGCGCGCGCTTCTGTGCGAACGCGTTCCACCGCCAGCAGCAGGCACACTGACAGGGCGATTGCGAAGGCGGTGAGCAAGGCGGTGAAGCGGCGGTTGGCCAGGCTGGCCAGGGCAAGGCGGAGCAGGTACATCAGGCCTCCCGGGGCTTGGCGGCGCGGTTGAGGTCGACCAGGGAAAGGTGACGGTCGAACAGTGGCGCCAGGCTCTGGTCGTGGCTGACGAACAGCAGGCTGGCACCGGCTGCGCGGCATTCATCGAACAGCAGGCGGATGAACGCTTCGCGTGTGTCGGCATCCAGCGCCGAGGTCGGTTCGTCGGCAATCACCAGTTCTGGCTGGCCGATCAGGGCGCGTGCGGCGGCGACCCGCTGTTGCTGGCCGATCGACAGGCTGTCGGCGCGGCGGGCGAGCAGGGTGGGGTCGCCCAGGCCCAGGTGGGCCAGCAGCGTGCAGGCCGCCTGGTCGACACTGCCATGGCGCTGTTCGGCGCGGGCCTTGCGGCTGCGCGAGAAGTGGCAGGGCAGCTCGACGTTTTCAAGCACCGAGAGGAATGGCAGCAGGTTGAACTGCTGAAAAATGTAGCCCGTGTGATCGACCCGAAAGCGGTCACGGGCCCCCTGGCCCAGCTTGCCGAGGTCCTGCCCGAGCAACTGAATGCTGCCTTGGGCCGGCACGTTCACCCCGCCCAGCAGGCCCAGCAAGGTGGTCTTGCCACTGCCGCTGGGGCCCTTGAGGAACAGGGCTTCACCGGCGTCCAGGTGGAATGCCGGAATATCCAGCAACGGTGGCTGACCTGGCCAGGCGAACACCAGGTCATGCAGTTCGATCAACGGCTGGCTCATTCAGAAGGCAACCGCTGCCTTGGCCGGCGTGGTTTCCACGCCTTTCTGGCCGTTGGGGCCGATCAGTTGCACGTTGATTTTCTGGGTTGCCGGGAAGGCCTTGTACAGGGGCGCCAGGTCCACCTGTGCCAGTTTGTCTGGGTTGGCGCAGGTCAGCTGGTAATGGGCACCGATGTCGCTGTGCGGGTGGCCATGCGCGTGCTCATCATCGTCGTCGGCTTTCGGGGCATCACCGAACAGCGGGCTTTCCAGCTCCTGCTGTTCCTCTTTGCAGTTTGCTGCTGCAGAAAGGCCGAACAGCTTCAGTGGTTGTTCGAGTTGCTGGCGCACGGCAGCAACCTTGGCCTTGTCGGCATCGCTGCTGGCGGCATGCTCGAAGCCCACCAGGTTCATCGCCGGGCTGTCCAGCTCCAGCTCCAGAGTGTTGCCATCGAGCACGACGTTGAGCTTGGCCACGCCATGCTCGTGGGCGCCCAGCGTGCCATGGGCGTGATCATGATCATGGGCGTCATCGTGGGCATGGGCCACGGCCAGTGGCAGCAAGGCGAAGGGCAGGGCGAGCAGCAGGCGACGCATGGACGACTCCGGGGCGGGCTGGAAGATTGGGTTATGTTATAACAACTTTTCTGCCCGCCGCCAGCCTGCGTGGCTAAGGTTTCATGTTGCGGTAGCATGGCTGCATTGACCTGGGCTCAAGGAATGCATCATGAGAATTCGTGGACAGATTGGTGACTGGCCGGTGGACCTGACCATCGAGCTGGCGCCTGAAGAGTGGGCGCAACTGGGTAAGCACATCGAGGTGCCCGCTGTGGCACAGGGTGCTGCGACGGCTACTGTTGCGGCACCGCGCCATGATGACGTGCAATGGACTGCAGCGCGTGATGTGCTGCGCCTTGCCGGGCAGATGAGCGGGCCGGAGTTGCTGGACCGGCTGGAAGGGCTGGCGGGAAGCACGGCGGCGGGCAAACGGCTGCTGGTGCGCTTGCGGCACAGCAGTGAGGTGAAGGTGGAAAGTGGCGTGGACTCGCCGGTCTATCACTGGGTTGGGTGAATTGGTATTGCCTGTTCTGGCCTCTTCGCGGGCGCGCCCGCTCCCACAGGATTTCACCGCACTGGGGAGCTGTGCAGCACCTGTGGGAGCGGGCGTGCCCGCGAACGAGGGCGAAGCCCTCGCAAATGCCATCAGGTCAGAACATCGCCGCCGACAGCTTGCGGCGATAAACGCTCACCAGCGGGTGATCCCCCCCCAGCAACTCGAACACCTGCAGCATCGCCTTCTGCGGCAAGCCATTCTCGTAACCACGGTTACGCTGGAACAGCTTCAGCAACCCATCCAGCGCCGCCTCGTACTGCTGGCGCGCCAGTTGCTGAATGCTCAGCTGGTAAGCCGCCTCGTCATCCTGCGGGTTCTGCGCCAGGCGGCTTTTCAGGTCTGCCACTTCCGGCAGGCTGGCGGCCTGGCGCAGGAAGGTCAGCTGGGCCTTGGCACCGGCCAGCGCAGCCTTGTGCTCGTCGGTCTTGACCGCATCCAGCACCACCTGGGCTTCGCCCAGTTCACCGCGCTCCGCCAGGCAGCGGGCGTACAGGATCAGCGCCTCGGCATTGCTGTTGTCTTCACCCAGCAGCGCCTGCAACAGCGCTTCGGCTTCAGCAAAGCGGCTTTCGGCAAACAGCGCCTTGGCCTGCTCCAGCGGCGAAGCAACGGGTGCAGCGGGCATCTGCACGTGCGGCTCGAGCATGGCGCGAATCGCTGATTCCGGTTGAGCCCCGGCAAAACCGTCCACCGGCTGGCCGTCCTTGAACAGCACCACGGTCGGCAGGCTGCGGATACCGAACTGGGCAACCACCTGTTGCTCCACGTCGCAGTTGATCTTGGCCAGTAGCAGCTCGCCCTGGTAACCCTCGGCGATCTTGGCCAGCAACGGCATCAGTGCCTTGCAGGGTGCGCACCACTCGGCCCAGAAGTCCACCAGCACCGGCTTGTGGAAGGAGTTCTCGATTACCAGTTGCTGGAAGTTGGCATCGGTAGCGTCGAAAATGTAAGGCGTGTCTTGGGTCATCGCGACTCTCGCAAACTCGTGAATGGCACCACTATAAGGCGTCGCGGCTGGCGTGGTACAGGCTGACCCTGCGGAATTCGTGTGGCTCGGCCAGGTCCGGCAGGGTCAGCGCTTCAAGTACGCCCAACTGCTGGTACAGCGGGTGGCTGAAGTCGCGTACCCGCGAGTCCGCCACCAGCGCCTGGCGGCCGCGGCCGAGGAAGGCGTCCAGCAGCGGCAGGTTGGCGCGGTCGTACAGCACATCGGCCACCAGGATCAGGTCGAAGCGGTCGTCTTCGGCAAAGAAGTCACTGCTGTAACTCAGCTCGACCCCGTTCAGCGCGGCGTTGGCGCGGCAGGCATCAAGGGCCAGCGGGTCGAGGTCGCAGGCCACCACTTCCAATGCACCGGCGCGCGCGGCGGCAATACCGGCGATACCTGAGCCGGCACCAAAGTCCAGCACGCGCTTGCCGGCCACCCACTCCGGGCGCTCGGCCAGGTACCGGGCCATGGCCAGGCCACTGGCCCAGCAAAAACTCCAGTAGGGCGGCTCTTCAAGAATGCGCCGGGTTTCGTCGCTGCTGAAGGCGCGGTCCATGTTCTGGTCGTCGATCAACCACAGCTTCAGGTCACAGCCGGGCAGCTCGCTGACGATCAGGCGCGCTTCGCCGATCAGGCCGCTGAGGGCCTGCTGCAGGGCCAGCGGCGCCACTTACGGCGCCTTCTCGAAACGCAGCGGGCCGGTGGCCTGGGTCTGGGCTTGGGTAATGCGCACGGGGGGCAGGTGCATGATCAACTGGCCGGAACGGCTGGCGCGGCCACGCAGCTCGACCCGCGTACCGGCCGGGAAGGCTTCGGGGTTAAAGCGCAGGTGATAGGGCAGGGCCTGGCCGGTGCCGGTCAGGTTGCTACTGGCCAGCAGGCGTTGCGGGCGGCCACGTTCGTCGATGATCAGCAAGGCCAGTTCCACGTCGGCACCGGCCGGGATTTCCAGCAAGGTGCCGCTCAGTTCGCGCTGGTAGGCCGGCAACGGGCCCAGTACTTCGGCCGGTTTGGCCGAGCGGGTTGGCGTGGGCGCCGGGGGCGTATCGGTTATCGGCCTGTCGCTGCCGCAGGCAGCGAGCAGGGCGGCGCAGCACAGCACGACGAGCGCTCGGTAGTGCATGGGGGAGTCCTTAACGGGCAGATTTCCCATGGATGTTAACCCCTTTGGCTTGTCTTGCCAGTGCAATGCGCTACCATGGCCCTCCCTTTTTTTGTTGCCTGCC
Source organism: Pseudomonas sp. BP01 (assembly GCF_022760795.1). NCBI lineage: Bacteria > Pseudomonadati > Pseudomonadota > Gammaproteobacteria > Pseudomonadales > Pseudomonadaceae > Pseudomonas > Pseudomonas sp. BP01. Next base: position 25,113 of record NZ_JAFBKA010000024.1, on the reverse strand, counting down.
ACCATGCACTGTCCCTTTTGCGGTGCCAACGACACCAAGGTCATTGACTCTCGCCTCGTTGCCGAGGGCGAGCAGGTGCGCCGCCGCCGCGAATGCGTGGCCTGTGGCGAGCGCTTTACCACTTTCGAAACCGCCGAGCTGGTGCTGCCCCGGCTGATCAAGCAGGACGGTACGCGCCAGCCTTTCGACGAAGAAAAGCTGCGCGCCGGCATGCAACGGGCGCTGGAAAAGCGCCCGGTCAGCGTCGAGCGCCTGGAAGCGGCGCTGGCGCACATCAAGAGCCGCTTGCGTGCCACGGGCGAGCGCGAAGTCAAATCGCTGGTGGTGGGTGAAATGGTCATGGCCGAGCTGCGCAAGCTCGACGAAGTGGCCTATATCCGCTTTGCCTCAGTGTACCGACGCTTCCAGGACCTCGACGAGTTCCGCGAAGAGATCGACCGCCTGGCCCGTGAGCCGGCCAAAGAGTGAACATGCCCAGCCAAGCCGCCATCCTTGACGCCCACTACATGGCCCGCGCGCTGGAGCTGGCGCGCAAGGGCCTGTACACCACCCACCCGAATCCGCGCGTTGGCTGCGTGATCGTGCGCGATGGCGAAGTGGTCGGCGAAGGCTGGCACGTGCGCGCCGGCGAGCCGCATGCCGAAGTGCATGCCCTGCGCCAGGCCGGTGAGCGTGCCCGTGGCGCCTGTGCCTACGTTACCCTTGAACCGTGCAGCCACCATGGGCGCACGCCGCCGTGTGCCGAGGCGCTGGTCAAGGCCGGTGTGGCGCGGGTGGTGGCAGCCATGCAGGACCCTAACCCGCAAGTGGCGGGGCAAGGCCTGCGGCGGCTCGCCGAGGCCGGTATCGAGGTGGCCAGTGGCGTGCTCGAAGCCGAGGCCCGCGCACTCAACCCGGGCTTTCTCAAGCGCATGGAAACTGGCCTGCCGTTCGTGCGCGCCAAGTTGGCCATGAGCCTGGACGGCCGCACTGCCATGGCCAGTGGCGAAAGCCAGTGGATTACCGGCCCGGCTGCCCGTTCGGCGGTACAGCGCCTGCGCGCCCGCTCCAGCGTGGTGCTGACCAGCGCTGCCAGCGTGCTGGCCGACAACGCCCGCATGACCGTGCGTGGCACCGAGCTGGGCCTGGATGCCGAAACCACAGCCCTGGCTCTCAGCCGTACGCCGCTGCGCGTACTGGTCGATGGCCGCCTGCGCCTGCCACTGGATGCGCCGTTCTTCCAGGCCGGCCCGGCATTGGTGGTGACCGCTGTCGCAGATGACCCGCGCTATGCCGCTGCCGGCCACGAACTGCTCAGCTTGCCGGGCGACAATGGCCAGGTCGACCTTGCGGCGCTGCTGCAGGCCCTGGCCGCTCGCGGCGTCAACGAAATCCTGCTGGAAGCCGGGCCTGGCCTGGTCGGTGCCTTCGCCCGCCAAGGCCTGGTCGACGAGTATCAGCTGTTCGTCGCCGGCACCTTCCTCGGCTCCCAGGCCCGCCCGTTGCTGGACTGGCCGCTGGACAAGATGAGCGAAGCGCCGCGATTGAAAATTACCGAAATGCGCGCAGTGGGCGATGACTGGCGGGTCACGGCCATCCCCCTGCCGGCGCCCGGCGTATAATGCCGGGCTTGCCCCGTGCAAACCGTTTTTGAGGAAGACCCCATGTTCACCGGTATCATCGAATCCATCGGCACCATCCGCACCCTCACCCCCAAGGGTGGCGATGTGCGCGTCTACGTCGAAACCGGCAAGCTCGACCTGGGCGACGTCAAGCTCGGCGACAGCATCGCGGTCAACGGTGTATGCCTGACCGCCGTCGAATTGCCGGGCAATGGCTTCTGGGCCGACGTCAGCGTCGAAACCCTCAAACGCACCGCATTCATCGACCTCAAGAGCGGCAGCAAGGTCAACCTGGAAAAGGCCCTGACCCCCACCACCCGTCTGGGTGGGCACCTGGTCAGCGGCCATGTCGACGGCGTCGGCGAAATCATCTCGCGCAGCGATAACGCCCGCGCCATCCAGTTCCGTGTGCGTGCACCCAAGGAGCTGGCCAAGTACATCGCCCACAAGGGTTCGATCACCGTCGACGGCACCAGCCTGACGGTCAATGAGGTCAATGGCGCCGAGTTCGAGCTGACCATTGTCCCGCACACCCTGTCCGAAACCATCATGGCCGACTACCGCGCAGGGCGTCGGGTAAACCTTGAGGTCGACCTGCTGGCCCGTTACCTGGAGCGCTTGCTGCTGGGTGACAAGGCTGCCGAACCGAGCAAGGGCAGTGGCATTACCGAAAGCTTCCTGGCCGCCAACGGCTTCTTGAAATCCTGATTGAGAAGGGGGTGCCGCGTGGCGCTCAACAGCATCGAAGAACTGGTCGAAGACATCCGCCAGGGCAAAATGGTCATCCTCATGGATGACGAAGACCGCGAGAACGAAGGCGATATCATCATGGCAGCCGAATGCTGCCTGCCCGAGCACATCAACTTCATGGCCAAGCACGCCCGTGGCCTGATCTGCATGCCGATGACTCGCGAGCGTTGCGAAACACTGAAGCTGCCGCTGATGGCGCCGCGCAATGGCTCGGGCTTCGGCACCAAGTTCACCGTGTCGATCGAAGCCGCCGAAGGCGTCACCACTGGCATTTCCGCCGCCGACCGTGCACGCACCGTGCAGGCCGCCGCAGCGAAGGACGCCAAGGCCGAAGATATCGTCAGCCCTGGCCACATCTTCCCGCTGATGGCCCAGCCGGGCGGTACCCTGGCCCGCGCCGGCCACACCGAAGCTGCCTGCGACCTGGCGCGCATGGCCGGTTTCGAGCCAAGCGGTGTGATCTGCGAAGTGATGAACGATGACGGCACCATGTCGCGCCGCGCCGAGCTGGAAGTGTTCGCCGCCGAGCACGGCCTGAAGATCGGCACCATCGCCGACCTGATCCACTACCGCATGATCCACGAGCGCACCGTGCAGCGTGTATCCGAGCAGCCGGTGGAAAGCGAGCTGGGCGAGTTCAACCTGGTCACCTACCGCGACGCGGTGGAAGGCGACGTGCACCTGGCCCTGACCCTGGGCAAGATCTGCGCCGAAGAGCCGACCCTGGTGCGGGTACACAACATGGACCCGTTGCGCGACCTGCTGCTGGTCAAGCAGCCGGGCCGCTGGAGCCTGCGTGCTGCAATGGCCGCCGTGGCCGAGGCCGGCAGCGGCGTGGTATTGCTGCTGGGTCACCCGCTGGACGGCGACGTGCTGCTGGCGCACATCCGCGAAAGCGCAGGCGATGCGCCGGCCAAGGCGCCGACCACCTACAGCACCGTGGGTGCGGGTTCGCAGATCCTGCGCGACCTTGGTGTGCGCAAGATGCGCCTGATGAGTTCGCCGATGAAGTTCAACGCGATATCCGGATTCGATCTGGAAGTTGTAGAATACGTGCCCTCCGAGTGACTTGAGGCGGCATTGACGCCCTCTGCTCGAGTCCAGACCCCTGTCGAGGCCGCTTGTATGCGGCCTCGCTCTTGAAGATGAGAATATCGGAATGACCCTGAAGACCATCGAAGGTACCTTCATCGCCCCCAAAGGTCGCTATGCTTTGGTGGTTGGCCGCTTCAACAGCTTCGTTGTTGAAAGCCTGGTAAGCGGTGCCGTTGATGCCCTGGTACGCCACGGTGTCAGCGAAAGCGACATCACCATCATCCGTGCCCCGGGCGCTTTTGAAATCCCGCTGGTAGCACAGAAGGTCGCCCAGCAAGGCGCCTACGACGCGATCATCGCCCTGGGCGCCGTGATCCGTGGCGGTACCCCGCACTTCGAATACGTGGCGGGCGAGTGCACCAAGGGCCTGGCCCAGGTGTCCATGGAGTTCGGTGTTCCGGTGGCCTTCGGCGTACTGACCGTCGACTCCATCGAGCAAGCCATCGAGCGTTCCGGCACCAAGGCCGGCAACAAAGGTGCTGAAGCTGCCCTGTCCGCACTGGAAATGGTCAGCCTGCTGGCGCAGTTGGAGGCCAAGTGATTAGCGACGAAAGCGATCGTTTCAACCCGCGCGATCCAAAACCTGCGGATGCCGGCAAGCCCTCGAAGAGCGCCAAGCGCCGCGAAGCCCGCAAGCTCGCGACCCAGGCACTGTACCAGTGGCACATGGCGCAGCATTCGCTGAACGAGATCGAAGCGCAGTTCCGGGTGGATAACGATTTCACCGACGTCGACGGTGCCTATTTCCGTGAAATCCTGCATGGGGTTCCGGCAATCAAGGGCGAAATCGACAAGGCGCTGACGCCTTGCATGACCATGACGCTTGAAGAGCTCGACCCGGTCGAACTGGCCGTGCTGCGTCTTTCCACCTGGGAGTTCATCAAGCGCGTCGACGTACCGTACCGCGTAGTGATCAACGAAGGTGTCGAGTTGGCCAAGGTCTTCGGCGCCACCGATGGCCACAAGTTCGTCAACGGCGTGCTGGACAAGCTGGCACCGTCGCTGCGTGAAGCCGAAGTCAAGGCGAACAAGCGCTGATTCTGGCGCTGCCGAGCCATGGGTGAGTTCGAGCTGATCAACCATTACTTCGCCGCCGCGCCCTGTGCGCAGGGCGGCGAGGGCGTGGCCCTGGGTATCGGCGACGACTGCGCCCTGCTGGCTCTTCCCCCTGGTGAGCAACTGGCGGTGTCGACCGACACCCTGGTCGCCGGGGTGCATTTTCCCGCTGTCTGCGATCCGTTGCTGCTTGGCCAGCGTTCGTTGGCCGTGGCCGCCAGTGACCTGGCCGCCATGGGCGCGACCGCGATCGGCTTCACCCTCGCCCTGACCCTGCCTGACGTTGGCCCTGACTGGCTGGCGGCCTATGCTGATGGCCTCAGCCGCATGGCCCACCGTTGCCGCATGAGCCTGATCGGGGGTGACACTACCCGGGGCCCGCTGAGCATCACCGTCACCGTGTTTGGCCGCGTGCCGGCAGGCCAGGCGTTGCGCCGTAGCGGTGCGCGCCCAGGCGACCTGCTGTGCGTCGGTGGTGTGCTGGGCAAGGCGGCCGGCGCGCTGCCGCTGGTGCTGGGCGAGCGCGAGGCGCCGGCCGAGCAGGCCGAGCCGCTGCTGGCCCATTACTGGTCGCCAATGCCGCAGCTCACCCTCGGCACGCTGCTGCGTGGCCGGGCCACGGCGGCGCTGGACATCTCCGACGGCCTGCTCGCAGATTGCGGGCACATCGCCAAGGCGTCCGGCGTTGCGCTGGAGGTGAACCTGGCCCAGGTGCCAGTGTCTCCTGCTGTAGAGGCGTTCCTCGGGCGCGAAGCGGCCGTGCAGGCCGCCCTCGCCGGTGGCGACGATTACGTGCTGGCCTTCACGCTGCCGCCTGAGGCGCTGGCGCCCCTGGCTGACTTCGGCCTGGTCGAGGTGCATACCATTGGCCGTGTGCTCGAAGGGCAGGGTGTCACCTTGCGTGACGCACAGGGCCGGGACATCACCCCCGTTCAGCGGGGCTATCAACACTTTAGGGAGACACCGTGACCGATCACCCCAATCAGGTGCCTGCGGAGTTTGTTCCGCCTTCGGTCTGGCGCAACCCGTGGCACTTCATCGCTTTTGGCTTCGGTTCCGGTACCTTGCCCAAGGCCCCGGGTACCTGGGGCTCGCTGGTGGCCATACCGTTCATCCCGTTGTGGCAGCTGTTGCCTGACTGGGGCTACTGGCTGTTGCTGGGCGTCAGCATGCTGTTTGGCTTCTGGTTGTGCGGCAAGGTCGCCAATGACTTGCGCGTACACGACCATGAAGGCATTGTCTGGGACGAGATCGTCGGCATGTGGATCACCCTCTGGCTGGTGCCAGAAGGCTGGCAGTGGCTGCTGGCAGGGTTCCTGATGTTCCGCTTCTTCGACATCCTCAAGCCATGGCCGATCCGCTGGATCGACCGCCATGTGCACGGGGGCGTCGGCATCATGCTCGACGATATCCTGGCCGGCGTGTTTGCCTGGCTGGGCATGCAGGTTCTGGTATGGGCGGTTGCCTGAGCAGGGAGCGCGTGAATGGCCATAAGGACGTTGCTGTTGGCAATGCTGCTGAGCGTTGCCCCATGGGTGGCAGCTGCTGAGGGCGTGCCGAAGCAGATCCACCTGGTCAGTGAAGAGTGGCTCGATTACACCAACGCTGACGGGACCGGGGTGGCCTGGGATGTGCTGCGCAAGGTGTTCGAGCCGGCAGGGGTCAAGGTGGTGCCGCAGAGCGCGCCTTACAGCCGTGCAGTCGGGCTGGTCAAACGTGGCGAAGCCGATGCCTGGGTGGGCTCGTACAAGCAAGAAAACAACGACAACCTGTACCCGCGCTGGCACTTCGACATGGACCACATCTACGCCCTGGGGCTGGCCAGCAAACCTGTGCCTACGGCGCAGAATGTGGGCAAGTATCGCTTGGCCTGGGTGCGCGGCTACGACTACGGCAGCTACCTGCCAGATGTGCATGAATACCGTGAAATTCAGCGTCGCGAAGGCATTCTGCCGATGCTCGAGCATGACCGTGTGGACTTCTACATCGATGCACAGACCGAAGTCGATTATGTCCTGAGCCAGTCATCCCAGCCCGAGCGCTTCCGCCGTACCCATGTGGCCGAGTTACCGCTGTACCTGGCGTTTGCCCGCAACGGCCAGGCCAAGGCGCTGTGTGACCTGTTCGACAAGCGCATGGACGAACTGGTGCGCAGCGGCGAGCTCAAGCCGATTTTCGAGCACTGGAAACAGCCGTATCCTTTCGGCCCTGATAGCCGCCCGCATTAGCATTCAGAGGGCTTGCGCGGTCCCCTGTAGGAGCGGGTTTACCCGCGAACACCGGCGGAGCCGGTGCCAGGCACCGCGTCGTCTGCTTCGCGGGTAAACCCGCTCCCACAGAGAGCCTGCCAAGCCCGCGCTGCTAAGTATCGAACTTTTCGATCTTAACCCGCGGTATTCAGCCCGCCCACAGCTTGCAACCGGCTGATACAATCGGCCCACGAGAAATTTCCAACTTATTCCAGGAGCACAACGTGCCCGTCGTCTTTGTTGCCGCCTCTAAACTCCCGACGCCATTCGCGACCTTCACCATGCACGGCTTTCTCGACGAAGCCACTGGCCGCGAGCACGTAGTGCTCAGCCTGGGTGACATCGCAGATGGCCAGCCGGTGCTGGGGCGCCTGCACTCCGAGTGCCTGACCGGCGATGCCCTGTTCAGCCAGCGCTGCGACTGCGGTTCGCAGCTGGAAGCCGCGCTGCAGGCCATCGCCCGCGAAGGCCGTGGGGTGCTGCTGTACCTGCGTCAGGAAGGCCGTGGTATTGGCCTGTTGAACAAGATCCGCGCCTACGAGTTACAGGATGGCGGTGCCGATACTGTCGAAGCTAACGAACGCCTTGGCTTTGCCGCCGACCAGCGCGACTACGCCATGTGTTTGCCGATGCTGGAGCATCTGGGTGTGAAGGCCCTGCGCCTGATGACCAATAACCCGCGCAAGGTCAAAGCGCTGACCGACATGAATATCGTGGTTGCCGAGCGTGTGCCGCTGCACACCGGTCACAACCCGCACAATCGCCTTTACCTCGCGACCAAGGCCGGCAAACTCGGCCACATGCTGGGCAATGAACACCAGGGCGAGGTGCCCCAGGCGTGACCCGCGCCGAGGTCAAGCGGCGCCTGGCACTGGCCTGGTGGCAGTACCTGGCGATGGGCCTGGTGCCGCTGCCGGTCATGGCCTGGGCCTTTGGTGGTGGTGACGCGCTGATCCCGGTGCTGGCCATGCCACTGTTCATCGCCGGCGCGGCGACCATGTTCCTCAGCCTGCCACGTTTCGGCGCCTACAAGCGGGCACTGATCGCCACCTCCAAGGTGCTGGGCAGCAGCGAAGAACCCGCCGCCTGGATCGAACTGGCGCGCGTGCGGCGCATAGCCATGCTGTACGCCTGCTTCCCGGCCTGGGTCGCCGCACTGTCGGTGCTGGTCGGCCTGGAGGCGGTGCCGCAGATCTTGCTGGCGTTGTCCACCGTGGTGGTGCTGTACCTCTATCGCATCCCGCGCCAGCTCGGCTGATGCGCCTGCTGCCTGGCCTGCTGGCGCTGTTCGCCTGCACCGCGCTGGCCGCTGACCCCTTGCGGGTGGTCAGCCTGGCGCCCTCGATGACTGAGATCATGCTCGAACTGCGGGCCGATGACCTGCTGGTGGGGGTGCTCGACGGTGGCGAGCGGCCGGCAGCGCTGCGCGACCTGCCCTCGGTTGGGCGCCAAGGGCAACTGAACATGGAGCGCCTGCTCAGCCTGCGCCCCGAACTGTTGCTGCTCTGGCCGGGCAGCGTGCCACCTGCCCAGCGTGACCAGCTCAACCGCCTGGGCATCGCCACCTTCAGTGCAGAACCCCATGATATCGACCAGTTGATCGCGCAGATCGAAGCCATCGCCGAGCGTATTGGCCGTGCCGAACAAGGCCAGCAGTACGCCAAGGCCCTGCGACAGCGGCTGCAGCAGTTACGTGAGCAGTACCGGCGTGACGAGCCATTGCAGGTGTTCTATCAGGTATGGGACCAGCCGTTGTACACCCTGGGTGGCCGGCAGGTGGTGAGCGATGCCTTGGCCGTGTGCGGGGCGCGCAATGTGTTCGCCGACCTCAGCCAGCCGGCGCCGCAGGTGAATGTGGAGTCTGTGCTGCTGCGCAACCCACAGGTCATCCTGGCGGGCGATCAGGCGCAACTGGCCAGCTGGAAGGCCTGGCCGCAACTGCGTGCGGTTGCCGATGGCGGCTTGCTGGTGGTACCCGACAAAGGTCTGGAGCGGCCCAGCGGGCAGATGATCGAAGCCACCGCACGCTTGTGCGCGTTGCTCGCGGCTAAAGCGCCGGCGTCCAGGTAACGCTGAACAACAGCGTGCGGCCTTCTTCGCGGTAGGGGTGGTAGGCACCCTCGTAGCTGTACAGGGCGCGGCTGTAAGCGTGGTCCAGCAGGTTATCCAGCTTCGCTTCCAGTTTCAGTTCGTCAGTGGCTGCCCAGCTACCGCGCAAACCGAGCAGGCCATAGCCGCCGATGTGGTTGCGGTTGGCCTCATCGTCGTAGCTGCCGCTGACCGCTTGCCAGCTTGCCCCCACGGTGAATCGGCCGAGTTCACGGTCCAGGTCCAGGCTCAACGTGCGGCGTGCACGGCGGGCGAGGGTGTGGCCGCTGTCACGGTCACGAGGGTCGATCAGTGCCAGGCCGAGCTGGCTGTGCCAGGCGCCCCACTGCTGCGCCAAAGCCATTTCGAAGCCGTTGATACGTGCCGAGGCCACGTTGCGGGGTATCGAGTCCTGGCCGAACACGATCGCATCGCGCAGGTCGGTGCGGTACAGCGAGGCTTCCAGGCGGCTGTCCGCAGTCAGCTGGCTGCGCCATTGCAGCTCGTAGCTTCTGGAGTGCTCGGGGTCCAGGTCCGGTTTGCTGAACTGGGGGTAATACAGGTCGTTGAAGGTTGGCGCCCGAAAGCCTTCGCTGTAGGACAGCAGCACATCATTCTGTGCGTTCAACGGTACGCTCAGGCTGCCGCTCCAGGTGGTCTGGCCGCCGAACTGCTGGTTACGGTCATGGCGCACACCCACTTCGGTGGAAAACTGCTCGCCCTGGTAGCGGTGCTGGACGAAGACGGCGCGGTTCCAGCGGCTGTCTTCGGTGAAGTCGGTGCTGGCGTGCACCCGGTCTTCGTACCAGTCGCCACCCAGCAGCAGGCTGTTCCGCTCGCCCAGGGCCAGGTCGTTCTGCCAGGTGACTTGATCACGGTAGGTGTTGAACACGAAGCGTTCGGCGCTGAGCTTGTCGCGCTTGTCGTCGCGGTTCTCGCTGTGGGCCAGTTCCAGCCGCGAATGCCAGGCGTCGGTGAGCTGGGCATCGAAGTAACTGCCCAGGCTGCTGACGCTGAAATCGGTGTAGGGCTGCTGGCCGAAGCTTTCGAAGGTAACCGGGTCGAAACCGCCGAACGGGTTGTCGTACTCGCTGCGGCCACGGCTGTCTAGCAGGTTCAGCCCGGCCTCGAAGCGCTCGCCGAAGGTGTGGCTAAGGCTCAGGTTGAATGCCTTGTTGCGGTAAGCGTCGTGGTCACCATCGCTGGCGAACGACGGCCCGGTCGAGTCGATGCCGGCCGTTTCATCCAGGCTGGCGCCGAGGTTGAAGCGGGTCGCGCCATCCCCGCCCGAAAGCCCCAGGCTGCGCTGGAATGTCTGGTTGCTGCCGGCGGCCAGGCGCAGGCGTGGTTGCAGGCCGGGGCCGCTGCTGCGGCGGGTAAAGATCTGAATCACTCCGCCAATGGCATCGCTGCCGTACACCGCCGAGCGCGAGCCGCGCAGCACTTCCACCCGCTCGATCTGGTCAACGTCGAGAAACTGCAGGCCGCTGTCGCCGGAGGTGGCGTTGGCAATGCGCACACCATCCACCAGTACCAGGCTTTGTGCGGCCTTGGTGCCGCGGATGAAGATGCCGGGCAGGCTGCCACGGCCACCGGTAGGCGCCACTTGCACGCCAGGCACGCGGCTGAGCAGGTCGGTGACGCTGGTGGGTTGCAGGCGGTCGATATCGGTGCGGGTGAAGACGGTATTGGCGGCGCTGGTGGCGGTGCGCGATTCGACCTGGCGGCTGGCGCTTATGAGCACGTCGGGGAGCTTGAGGGCGTCGTCGCGCTCAGCGGCCAGCAGCGGGAGGGGGAGGCAGAGCAGGGTGGCAAAAGTGGGGGCTTTCATGGGCAGTACCATTTTGCGAGGGCTGTGCCCTCGATCGCGACACAAGGCCGCTCCTACAGGAATGCGCGTTCCTGTGTAGGAGCGGCCTTGTGTCGCGATGGGCCGCAAAGCGGCCCCGGGGATTACAAGCCGAGCCTGGCCATGCGGGCTTTTACCGAAGCCTCGATCCCGGCCGCATCCAGCCCGCACTCAGCCAGCATCTGTGCAGGCTTGGCATGCTCGACGTAGATGTCGGGCAAGCCCAGGTGCAGCAGTGGCTTGAGCACTGCCTGGCTGGCCAGGAACTCACCCACCGCAGCACCCGCGCCACCCATGATGGCGTTCTCTTCAATGGTCACCAGCAGCGCGTGGCTGCCAGCCAGTTCCAGCACCAGGGCCTCGTCCAGCGGTTTGACGAAGCGCATGTCGACCACCGTGGCGTTGATCTGCTCGGCCACCTGCATGGCCTCGGCCAGCTGCACGCCGAACACCAGCAGGGCGACGTTCTCGCCCTGGCGACGAACCACGCCCTTGCCGATTTCCAGTGGCTCCAGGTCGCCACTGATCGGCGCATTCGGGCCGGTGCCACGCGGGTAGCGCACGGCTGCCGGGCCGTTGTACAGGTGACCGGTGCTGAGCATCTTGCGCAGCTCGTTTTCGTCACTGGGGGTCATCACCAGCATGCCCGGGATGCAGCGCAGGTACGACAGGTCGTAGCTGCCCGCGTGGGTCGGGCCGTCTTCGCCGACCAGGCCGGCGCGGTCGATGGCGAACAGCACGTCGAGGTTCTGCACTGCCACGTCGTGGATCAGCTGGTCGTAGGCACGCTGCAGGAACGTGGAGTAGATCGCCACCACCGGCTTGCTGCCCTCGCAGGCCATGCCGGCCGCCAGGGTAACGGCGTGCTGCTCGGCGATCGCCACGTCGAAGTAGCGTTCCGGGTAGCGCTCGCTGAAGTCGACCAGGTCGGAGCCTTCCTTCATCGCCGGGGTAATGCCCACCAGGCGGTTGTCGGCGGCGGCCATGTCGCACAGCCACTGGCCGAACACGGCAGAGTATTTCGGGCCGCTGACTTTCTTCGGCGCGGCAGGCTTGTCGGCCGGCTCCAGCTTGGTGATGGCGTGGTAGCCGATCGGGTCGACCTCGGCCGGGGCGAAGCCCTTGCCCTTCTTGGTCACCACGTGCAGGAACTGTGGGCCCTTCAGGTCACGCATGTTGCGCAGGGTGGCGATCATGGTCGGCAGGTCGTGGCCGTCGATGGGGCCGATGTAGTTCCAGCCCAGCTCTTCGAACAGCGTGCCCGGCACCAGCATGCCCTTGGCGTATTCCTCGGTGCGGCGGGCGATTTCCCAGGCGCCTGGCAGGCGCGACAGCACCTTCTTGCTGCCTTCGCGCATGCTCGCGTAGGTGCGGCTGGAGAGGATCTTGGCCAGGTAGTTGGACAGGCCGCCGACATTGCGCGAAATCGACATGTCGTTGTCGTTGAGGATCACCAGCATGTCGGCGTTGACTTCCTGGGCGTGGTTCAACGCCTCGAAGGCCATGCCGGCAGTCAGCGCACCGTCGCCGATCACCGCAATCGACTTGCGTGCGCTGTTCTGCAGACGGGCGGCAATGGCCATGCCCAGTGCGGCGCTGATCGAGGTGCTGGAGTGGCCGACGCCAAACGTGTCGTACTCGCTTTCGCTGCGGCGCGGGAAGGCGGCGATACCGTCCTTCTGGCGCAGGCTGAGCATGCGGTTACGGCGCCCGGTGAGGATCTTGTGTGGGTAGGCCTGGTGGCCCACGTCCCACACCAGCCGGTCGTCCGGGGTGTCGAACACGTAGTGCAGGGCGATGGTCAGCTCGATCACGCCCAGACCGGCGCCAAAATGCCCACCGGTCTGACCCACGGTGTAGAGCAGTTCCTGGCGCAGTTCGTCGGCCAGGGTCTCCAGGTCGGCTTCGGCCAGCCGGCGCAGGCCGGCAGGCGTGTCAGCGCGGTCGAGCAACGGCGTGACCGGGCGTTCGCGGGGGATCTCTTGAAACGTCGTGGGCATCAGGCGAGTCGTTATAGGTGTGTGAAGACGCGGCAGTTTACCCCATTGTAGGAAATACTGCCCATTCAGACGGGTGTCGCACGGGGCTGCTTTGCAGCCCATCGCCGGCAAGCCAGCTCCCACAGGATCTTCACAGATCACAGGCCGCTGAGGTACCTGTGGGAGCTGGCTTGCCGGCGATGGGGCGCGCAGCGGCCCCAATCAATCAGTTACGGCGTTCGACAATGTAACGCGCCAAGGCCCGCAGCGGCTCGGCCGTTTCACCGAACGCTTGCAGTGCGACCAGCGCCTGGTCGCGCAGTTCGATTGCATAGGCCTTGGCCGCTTCCAGGCCCAGCAGGGCCGGGTAGGTCGGTTTGTCACGAGCTATGTCGGCACCCTGGCGTTTGCCCAGGGTAGCGGTATCGCTTTCCACGTCGAGGATGTCGTCCTGCACCTGGAATGCAAGGCCGATGGCCTGTGCATAAACCTGCAAGGCATCCAGCTGCGGCTGTTCGGCACGGGCGCTGGCCAAGGCGCCGAGGCGTACGCTGGCTTCGATCAGCGCGCCGGTCTTGTGCCGGTGCATGAACTCCAGTGCCTGCTGGTCCAGCTTCAGGCCTACCGAACCGAGGTCGATGGCCTGGCCGCCGACCATGCCTGCCGGGCCGGCAGCCTTGGCCAGGGCCTGGACCATGGCCAGGCGAATGCTGTCGGCCTGCGGGCTCAGGGCTGGGTCGAGCAGGGCACTGAACGCCAGGCTCTGCAAACCGTCGCCAGCGAGGATAGCGCAGGCTTCGTCGAACGCTTTGTGGGTAGTGGGTTGGCCGCGACGCAGGTCGTCGTCGTCCATGGCTGGCAGGTCGTCATGCACCAGCGAGTAGGCGTGGATCAATTCGACCGCGCAGGCCGCGCCGTTGGCCTGTTCGGCCGGGGCGCCCAAGGCTTCGCAGGCCGCGTAGGCCAGCAACGGGCGTACGCGCTTGCCGCCGTTCATCACGCTGTAGCGCATGGCGGCGTAAAGGCGTTCCAGTTCTTTGGACGGGGCAACGAACAGCGGTTCGAGGGCAGCGTCGACCCGAGCCTGGCAGCTGGCCTGGTAGGTGCCGATCATGCTTCCGGCTCCGCGTCGAAGGGCTGTGCAGCCAGTTCGCCGTCGCGCTCCAGGAGGATTTGCACCTTCTGTTCGGCCTGGGCCAGGGCACCCTGGCAATCACGGGTCAGGGCGATGCCTTGCTCGAAGGCGGCCAGCGACTCTTCCAGCGACAACTCGCCGTTCTCCAGGCGCTCGACCAGTGCTTGCAGGTCTGCGAGGGATTGCTCGAAATCGAGGGAGGCTTTTTTGCGGGCCATGGCGACTGTCTCGGTGGCATTCAGAACGGCGCGACACTAGCAGAGCGGGGCGGGGGGAGCAAACTTCCGGGCTAATGCGGTTGGATTTGCCGGCCTCTTCGCGGGTAAACCCCCACAGGTATTGCACCGGTTTTGAACCCGGCGCGAACCCTGTGGGAGCGGGCAAGCCCGCGAATAGCCCCAAGGAGCTCTATCAGGCCGGCTCTGCTTCCCGTTCCAGCATCGCCTCACGGTACCGCGCCAACTCCTCGATGGTCAGCACCGGCAAGTTGTACTGGCGCGCATAAACCGCCACCTGCTCGCCGCGGGCCATGCTGCCATCGGGGTTCATCAGCTCGCACAACACCGCCGCCGGGCGCAGGCCGGCCAGGCGCGCCAGGTCCACCGAGCCTTCGGTGTGCCCACGGCGGGTCAGCACCCCGCCATTGCGGGCGCGCAGCGGGAACACATGCCCCGGGCTGACGATATGGCGCTGTTCGGCGCTGGAGCGCAGTGCCGCGCCAATGGTGGTGATGCGGTCCTGGGCAGAAACCCCGGTGGTGATGCCTTCTGCGGCCTCGATGGTGACCGTGAAGCCTGTGCCATGACGGGCCTGGTTGTTCTGCACCATCGGCGCCAGTTGCAGTGCGTCGACGGTGGCTTCGTCCAGGCACAGGCAGACGATGCCGCTGCAGTCGCGAATCATCATGGCCATGGTTTGCAACGTAATGTTCTCGGCCGCCGCAATGATGTCCGCTTCGTCCTCGCGGTCGTCATCGTCAAGCAGCAGCACAGGGCGCCCGGCCTGGAAGGCGGCGATAGCGGCGGAAACAGCGGGGAATTGCGGGTGGTTACGGGTGGACATGAAACGCTCCTCGTGAATGATCGATGAACGTCTCGGGGCGAACAAAATGCGCGCGCAGGGGCGCCCGGATGGCCCCTGCCTGACGCCTTCTTTCATCCGGACTATGACCGTCGGCTCTGGAGTTGCACCAGATCTGCTGACCCCCGGCATGGCCGGAGCGCTCGCGGGCTCATCTTTCGATTTACCGCCGGTGGGGACTTGCACCCCGCCCTGAAGACCGGCCAAGCATACAGCACCTTGCCACCCCGCTGGCAACCCACGTCTCTACGACCTTTGGCGGTATCATGCCCTCATGCATTCGAGGAACAAGCCCATGGATATTCTCCAGGTCGCCGGTGGCAAGCCGATCAAGCTGTGGACCGATGGCGTGCCGGTCGAAGACGACGCCCGCCGGCAATTGCTGAACACGGCCAGGATGCCGTTCATCTTCAAGCACCTGGCAGTGATGCCCGACGTGCATCTGGGCAAGGGCTCGACCATCGGCAGCGTCATCCCCACCGTCGGGGCGATCATCCCCGCTGCGGTTGGCGTGGACATCGGCTGCGGCATGATCGCCGCGCGCACCTCGCTGCACGCGCGTGACTTGCCAGACAACCTGCATGGCCTGCGCAGTGCAATCGAGCAGGCGGTGCCGCATGGCAAGACCTTTGGCAAACGTGACCAGGGCGCCTGGGCCGATGTGCCGGCCAAGACTGACAAGGCCTGGGGCCAGCTGGCCGGGCGCTTCAAGGCCATTACCGAAAAATACCCGCGGCTGGAGAAGACCAATAACCGCCACCACCTGGGTACCCTGGGTGGTGGCAATCACTTCATCGAGGTGTGCCTGGATGAAGCCGACCGCGTCTGGGTCATGCTGCACAGCGGCTCGCGCGGTGTGGGCAATGCCATCGGCAACCTGTTTATCGAGCTGGCCCAGGCCGATATGCGCCAGCACCTGGCCAACCTGCCGGACAAGGACCTGGCGTATTTCGAAGAGGGCAGCCGCCATTTCGCCCACTATGTCGAAGCCGTGGAGTGGGCGCAGGACTACGCCCGGCAGAACCGCGAGCTGATGATGCTGGCCGTGGTCGGCGCTGCTCGCAAGGCGCTTGGCAAACCGTTCGAGGCCAGCCTGGAAGCGGTGAACTGCCACCACAACTATGTACAGCGTGAGCAACATTTTGGCCGCGAAGTGTTGGTCACGCGCAAGGGGGCGGTGTCGGCGCAGAAGGGGCAGTTGGGCATCATCCCGGGCTCGATGGGGGCCAAAAGCTTCATCGTGCGTGGGCTGGGCAATGAGGAGTCGTTCTGTTCGTGCAGCCATGGCGCCGGCCGGGTGATGAGCCGGACCAAGGCCAAAAGCCGCTTTACCGTGGAGGACCAACGGCGGGCCACGGCACATGTGGAGTGCCGCAAGGACAAAGACGTCATCGACGAAATCCCGATGGCGTACAAAGACATCGACGCGGTGATGCGTGCCCAGCAGGCGCTAGTAGAGGTGGTTCATACCCTGCGCCAGGTTGTGTGTGTGAAGGGCTAGCGAAAAGCGCCATAACTGACTACCACACAGTGCGCCGGGGTAGTTCCTAGAGTGTCGGGCAGCCCAATTGGGGCAGACACCTGAGGATTGCAGATATGGCCACGCTTTACCCGTTCACTGACAGCGACGTCGATGATGCCTTCGCCCAACTCGACCATGCACTGTTCGACAAGGCGCGCGAAGCTGATGGTCCTGAAAGTGACCCCACCCCGAAAATGCTCATCGTTGCCGGTGCGCAAGGGTCGGGCAAGACCTACTTGCTGGAGAAGCAGTTGCTACCCAGCGAGCGCTACCCGAACCATGTGCGGCTGTACTTGCCAGAATTTCGCAAACTGCACCCGCACTACACCGAAATGAGCGAGCACGGTGTGCTGCATGTGTACGAGCACACCGAAGCCTTCATCAGGGCACTGAGTGGCAAGGTATTTGGGTACGCCTTCGCCAACCGCTACAACATCATCATGGAATCGGCTCTGGACGACGAAGCATTCGCCGGCTTCCCGCCTGCGGCCGTAGAGGCGGGTTACCGCTTCGAGATTCACATGATCGCCTGCAAGGTGGAATTCAGCCATTGGGCGACCCTCGACCGCGGCGTGAAGAGTGTCGCCAAGGGCGAAATCGAGCGATTCGTGGCGTTGTCGCAGATCCAGACCTCACAGGCGAATGCCAAAAAGATCCTGAACGCTTTCGAACACGCCTGTACGCAGGCCCCTGGCTCGCAGGTCACGCTTTATGAGCGTGGCTTCGAAACGGATCAGCAGAGCAAGGTGCTGTGCCACAGCATCTGTGATGCCCCTGGTGTGTTGACCCCGCAGGCGGACTACGATGGCCAGCCCTTTTTCCGGGCGCCTTACCACGACACACCGGTTGAAATCCGGCGCAGCCCTGAAGGCAACGATTCTGGCGCCTACCTCCAATTCTTCCAGGTCGTGCATGCCGGCATGCTCGATGAGCCGGTGCGCCAACAGATGGTCATGGCCTGCTGCAAGACCCTTGGCCGTAGCACCGACCTGGTACCCCGAATTTCCAAAGATGCCTTCCGCGACCTGAGCCAGTACCTGCTCAAGTACACCTACCCCTGATGATAAGAGGGTGCAGCAGGCCGGAGCCGAATAGGGCGTTATCTGGCCAGTTGCTCGATCACCGTCTTCAACGATGCCCCCAGCATTTGCCCATGGTCGAGCCCTTCGAACCGTTCGAAGTGGACCCGAAGGCCTTTTACCCTGGCCAGGTCTGCCGCCAGTTCTCGTGCAGGCCTCTCGACATCGCCCTTTACCTGCTGCGCCCTGGGGTTGGCAGGTTCCTCGCTGCCGCGCATCAGCAGCAGCCGTGCAGGGCTGTTGCCCAAGCGTTGCGCAAGGCCCTGCGCCTCCTGCACGATCGCCCCGTCATGCCACCACAGTGAAGGGCTGGCCGCCGCATAGTCACTGAACGCCCCGGGCCGGGTAAACAGCGCATGCAGCACGGCCAGCCCGCCGTAGGAATGGCCCCACAGCGTCTGTCGCTGCAGGTCGATGGGGGCCAGCCCGGCCACCATCGGCCGCATGCGCTCGGTCAGCAGGTCAAGAAATGCATCCACGCCACCACTGGGCTGGCCAGTCAGCGGGTCGCGCTGCTCAGCCTGCCCGGGCAACGCCGGGGTGTAGTCATAAGTCCGCGCAGCCCGCTCGATACGCTGCTCGGTCTGGTAGCCCACAGCCACCAGCAAGGGCGCCTGGCCGGCGGCAAGCTTGCCCAGTTGCTGGCTGTCCAGCGCGCCAAGCGCGGCATTGCCGTCGAGCATCCACAGCACCGGGTACCCCGATGCTGGCGCGGGGCGGTTCGGCGTGCCGACCCACAAACGGTAATGACGCTGGCCATCGGCCGAGTCCAGGTCGAGCTGGGTGAAGCGGTAGGCCAGGTCCTGACGCTGCAGCAGCGAAGTGTCCATCTTCTGGTTGCGCTCGGGCTGTGCCAGGGCAACAGGGGCTGCAAGGGCCAGTGCCAAAGCCAGCGTCAGGGTCATCTTGCTCATCAGGCGTCTCGTCAGGGCTTTGCGAGGAACGCAAGGCTGGAACGCCCAGATGATAATCAGTCCTGATTGAGCGTAAAGCGCATTAACTTTCTAAACAGTCCCTGGCCATCGGCAAGGTCAAGTGCAGGCGCAGCCCAGGGTGGCCATTGCTGGCCCACAAGCGGCCGCCTTGCAGCTCGATGGCGCGTCGGGCGATGGCCAGGCCCAGGCCGAAACCCGCGCCGCTGTCGGCCAGGCGCTGGTAAGGCTTGAAGATGCGTTCAAGGTCGGCTTCAGGTACGCCGGGGCCCTGGTCGCTCAGGCGCAGGTGCCAGCAGTCGCCTTCACGCCAGCCATCCAGGCTGACCCGGCCCTCGGCCGGCGAGTGGCGAATGGCATTGCGCATCAGGTTTTCCAGGGCCTGGGCCAGGCTGTCCAGATGGGCCTGTACCAGGCAATCGGTGCCAAGCGAACACGGCAGGCGTGCACGGTCCCAGCCACTTTCGAAGCAGGCGTCCTGGCACAGTGCTTCCCATACGGAGACCATCATTACCGGCTCGGTCGGCAAGCTGGGTTGTTCGGTGTCCATCCAGGCCAGGTCCAGCGTGTCTTCCAGCAGCTTCTGCATGTCGGCGACTTCACGGTCCAGGCGCTCGCGCAACTGCAGCGGCGGCAAGTCGCTGTCATGGGCGATGCGCAAGCGTGCCAGGGGCGTGCGCAGCTCGTGAGACAGCGTGCGCAGCAGCATGCGCTGTTGCTCCAGGCTCTGGCGCAGGCGCCCGGCCATGTGCTCAAAGGCCTGTGCCAGTTCACCCAGCTCGTCACGGCGTTCCAGCAGGGGCAGGGCGGGGCTGTCCAGGTCGTCGGCCCGCAGGGCATCGGCGCGGTCGCGCAGGCGGTTCAGCGGCACTACCAAATGCCGATACAACGCCAGGCCCAGCAGCAGGGCGAGCACTGCGGGTGCAACGCCGTGGGTGACCACATGGGTCCATGGCGTCAGGCCGGTGGGCAGCAGGCGCTCGGGCAATTGCAGCACCAGGCGGCCGCGCTCGGGGTGTTGCGGGAATTCGATGCTGACGTAGGGCAGCTCATCCTGCAGGCGCCGGCTCATGGGCCAGTCCAGTTTGCGCATGAAGGTCAGGTGGCTGGCCTCCTCGGCGCTCAGCGGCGTGGTGCCGAGGCTTTGCAGGTGCGGGCCGATCACCGCCACCCAGGTGTCCTCGGCCTGTTCCAGTTGCCTGCGCCAGGCCTCGGCGCCGATCGCGCCGCCCTGGCTCCAGGCGTCTTCAGCTTGTTGCGCATAGCGCGCCAGGTAATCCTGGTCGGCCCGGGACAGAAAATAGGTGCTGCGCTCCACGGACAGGCCCCAGGTCCAGATCAGCCAGATCAGCAGCAGGCAGAAGCTGACCTGCAGGACCGCCAGTTTCCACAGCAACGGGTGGCGCCGCATCAGGGCTGTTCCGTGTCGACCAGGATGTACCCCTGCCCGCGCACGGCCTGGATCTGCACATGCTGGGCACTGATGTCGGCCAGTTTGCGGCGCAGGTTGCACACGTGCACGTCCAGGCCCCGGTCCAGGCGGGTATAGGCCCGGTGCAGCACGGTCTGGTACAGGAAGGGTTTGCTCAAGGCTTCGCCGGGATGCGCCCGCAGCGTCACCAGCAAGCGGAATTCGGATGCGGTGAGGCCAGCGGCATTGCCGTTGTGGATAACGTCCTGGCGGTCGTGGTCCAGCATCACTTCGCCGACGTCGGCACGCAGCGCCATGCCGCAATCAAATGCCACGCGCCGCAGCAAGGCATCGACCCGTGCGTCCAGCTCCGCCAGGCTGAAGGGCTTGGGCAGGTAGTCGTCGGCACCACGGGTAAAGCCACTGATGCGGTCCTGCTCGGCCCCCAGCGCCGACATCAGCATGACCGGCACCGCCTGCTGTCGGCGCAGCTCATCGAGCAGGCTGAGGCCATCGATACCCGGCAACATGATGTCCAGCAACACAAGCTCGAACGGTGATTGCCGAATCGCGTCCAGGGCCTGGGTGCCCGTGGCGCAGGCGTGCACCCGGAAACCGCGTTTGAGGAAATGGCGTTCCAGGTCCTGACGCAGGCTTGCGTCGTCTTCGGCGAGGAGAAGTGAGGTGGGCACGGCGAGCCTTGAATGAGAACCTGTATCAGTTACGGATCATCCCATTGCCAGCAAGGGAGGGCAACGCCTGGGTGTGTTAAGAAGGTTAATCCTGCTGCGCCCCCGTTTTCCCTCCGGTATCGTTCGCAAAAAGCAACTTGTTTCGTTTGCGAGCTACTATCATTTGGGCGAAGGGTGTGTCATGAACGGTTTCAAAGCTGTGGGGAGCTCGCGACGGGCTCGGGGCTGGCTGGTGCTGGGGTTGCTGGCGCCGTTTTCGGTGTCGGCACTGGCCGAAACGGTAGCGACCCAGGCGGCAGGCGAGGACAGCTCGCTCGACCTGCCGGCACTGACCATCGAAGGCAATCGCCTTTACGACATGCTGCCCTCGGAAGCGACCGGTGGCTACAGTGTCGATGCAGCGACCGTGGGCACCAAGACGCCAGCCGCGCTGAAGGACATTCCCCAGTCGATCACCGTGTACACCCAGGACTACGTCAAAGACCGCCAGTTCGTGCACCTGGATGACCTGGCCAAGTACACCGCCGGCCTGCGTACCCTGACCAACGACAGCGGCCGGTCGTCGATCTACGCCCGTGGCTACGAGTACAGCGAATTCAACATTGACGGCCTGCCGGCGCCGATGGCCAGCATCTTTGGTACCGTACCGTCGCTGGCGGCGTTCGACCGTGTCGAAATCATGCGCGGCCCGGCCGGGCTGTTCAGCAGCACCAGTGAACTGGGTGGCATCGTCAACATGGTGCGCAAGCGCCCGACTGCCGAGTTTCAGGGCCACGTCGAAGGCAGCTATGGCACCTGGGACACCAACCACGAAGAAATCGACCTGAGCGGGCCGCTGGATGACGCCGGGCGCGTGCGCGGGCGTTTCGTCGCGTCCCGTGATGACACCAATGGCGAAGTCGATTACAACGCCAACACCAGCAACAGCTACTACGGTGCGCTGGATGTCGACCTGGACGACGCCACCACCCTGTCGTTCGGCCTGATGCACGAAGTGAAAAACATCACGCCGCACAATGGCTACCCGGCAACGCTGTCCGGGGATGTGCCCGACTTCAGCCATTCCCGTTTCCTGGGGGCGGACTGGAACTACTTCGATGGCAAGACCACCGACCTGGTCGCCGAGCTGACCCACCGCTTCGACAACGGCGGCTATGGGCGTATTGCGGCGCGCGGCTCGCACCGCGACACCAACTACCTGTACGCCTTTACCGCAACCAATGCCACCACCGGTGCCAACTCCGAGCGTGCCAGCGCCCGCGACTTCACCCAGGACACCTACTCGCTGGACGCCAGCTACAGCCAGCCGTTCGAAACCCTCGGCCAGGTCAGCGAGTTTGTGGTCGGCACTGACTACAAGAACTACGACACCGAGTACCTCAACGGCACCACCAACCTGGGCGCAATCAACGTCAACACCTACTCGCCGAAGCAGTTCGCCAAACCGTCGCCCAACTACAGTACCGAGACCGGCATGCAGGAAGAGGAATACGGCTTGTATTCCAAGGTCACTTTCCGCCCGATCGAGCGCCTGGCGCTGATTGCCGGTGGCCGCTTCAGCTGGTACCGCGGTGATTTCTACACCACCACCCTGAGCAGCGGTGCCAGTACCAACGACAGCAAGCGCGTGGACGGCCACTTCACGCCGTATGGCGGCCTGGTCTACGACCTGACCGAGAACCATGCGCTGTACGCCAGCTACTCGCAGGTGTTCAAGCCGCAGTCCGACACCGACAGCAGCGGCCGGGTGTTGAAGCCGCGTGAAGGCGAGCAGTATGAGTTCGGCCTCAAGAGCAGCTACTTTGGCGGCGACCTGAATACCCGTTTCTCGGTATTCCGCCTGACCGACAAGAACCGCGCCACCACCGAGTATGACGAGGATGGTGTAGACACCAATTTCTCGATTGCCTCCGGCAAGACCCGCGTCAAAGGCGCGGAAGTGGAAGTGAGCGGCAAGCTGACGCCGAACTGGGAGCTGCTGGCCGGCTACACCTGGATGGAAACCGAAACCCTCAAGGGTGACGCCGAAACCACGTTCTTCATCATGCCGCGCAACCAGGCTTCGCTGTGGAGCAAGTACACCATCAGCCAAGGCCCGCTGACCGGCCTGGCCATTGGCGGCGGTGTATCGGCGATGAGCAGCTTCTATTCCGAGAATGGTGGCGTGCGTATCGATGCACCGGGCTATGCCACGGTCGACGCCATGCTGTCGTACCCGGTTACCTCGAAGCTGACGGCCACCGTCAACGTCAACAACCTGTTCGACCGGGACTACCTGTCGCGGGTGGGGTCGACGTCCACGTTCAACTTCTACGGGCCGTCGCGCAGCATGATGGTGGGCGCGCGTTACGATTTCTGATCGGCTCCTTTCGGCACGCGTGCGGTCCCTGTAGGAGCGGCCTTGTGCCGCGATGGGGCGCTCCTACAAGGGGGGCAGCAAACGATGAGAAATTGTTGCCACACCGCGTGTGCAATCTGTGAAGCCGCACTAGAGTGAACCCATGCGGAGCGCTTGCTGCGTCCGCAGGAGGTCTGCAAGGACGCTACAACGTTGTTGAGATGGACGGCTGGTATTGAGGAGTAGGCCCCATGTAGACAATTCAAACGTTAGTGTCTTGGCATCCCTGTGAGGGGAATATGATTGAAGACCCATACATGCTGTTCACCCGAATTCCTGTTGTCGTAGACGAGCGAGGCGGTTTGTTTACAGACCCCTTGTGGGTCAAAGATATAGAGCTTCATCTAACCTACATAGAAAACTTCGGCATGTGCTGCCCTGTCGAGAGAGGCGGCAAGGTCGACGGGCTGCAAAGCATTAGCCATCTGGATGTAAAATGGCTTTATGGGTTGCGCAAAGACTATGGGCTTTCGTCAGTATTAAAGAACTTCTTTCCGAATTTCATAACCGTCATCAATGCCTGCAAGAAGGCCAGAATCGTTCATTCTGACGGAGCAGGTTGGGCATTCCCTTTGTCCTTTTATCTATTGCCGCTCAAGCCGTTCTTCCGCTTTCAGTGGGTGATTGTCATAGAGTCTTCATTCTGGATGTTGGCTCAGGGACAGCCGCGAAGCCTTAGAGCAATCATCGAACACCATATGCACACCCTTTTGTTGAAGCGCTGCCTGAAGCTGGCGAATGCCAGGATCTTTACTCAGTCTTTCTACAAGGAATATTTTCTTGGGCGGAATAGCAGCCGCACGCTGATCAACCCTGCCAGCTGGCTGGATAAAAAATACATCGCGGCACCGGACGCCGTCAGGAAAAGATTCGAAGCCAAGGGCAACCGTAAACTCAAACTGCTTTACCCATCACGCCTTGTCCTGGATAAAGGTGTTCTGGTAGTCCTTGAAGCCATTGAACAACTGCAAATTGAAAATATTGATATCACCGTCACTCTCATGGGTGAGGGTGATTTCAAAGAGCACTGCCTACGCTTTGCAGCTGAAGACCATGGCGGCATCGAAGTGCGGTTCCAGAACGCAGTTGATTACGGCAAAGACTTTTTCAGCATTATTGCCCAGCATGACTGGCTGTTGGTGCCGACATTGAAACAGGAACAACCCCGCATCATTTTTGACGCATTCAGCCAGGGCGTTCCCGTCATCGGTTCTGACACATCCGGGGTGCTGGACATAACCAGCAAGCACAACACGCTCACGTTTGAAACCGGAAACCCGTCCAGCCTGGCAGACCGTATTCGTCATGCTTCCCGGCATCCCGAGCTGGCGCTGGAAATGGGGCTTGCGGGGTTGGATTATGCGACGGGGAAAACACACTTGCAGATGCACCAGGTGCGCGAGGAATTCCTGAAGAGCAGTTTGACGGCCTCTACCAGCCCGCGCGCCTGACATGATCAACGAAGGGCTACCGGTTGTAGCTATTCGTTCGGGCATTAAAAAGCCGGCTTGTGGCCGGCTTCTCGGGGACGCTTCCGACTAATTTATGGTAAGCCGCAATCGCCTTAACTGTGTGGCCATCAAGGGCCTGAAAGAGATGGCAGATGCCCGTGTGGGGTATCGCCGAGCCCTCTGGACCGCGGCTCGCGCCGGTCGGGGCTTAATGTGCGGCGTAGCATACAAGGGCACGCGCAGGATGCCCAGCAAAAAATGGCACAGGTTGTTTCAGCCCGGCCGCTGCTGGCGGAAATGCGACCAGTGGAATACCCAGCCGATAATCTCCAGGCCCTGCGCCTGGCGCTGGGCGGGGGTGTAGCGTTCGACGGCGTAATTGCGCCGGTCATGGCTGTGCAGGTACAGGGTGCCCTGCGTGCCGAGGCTGAGGTTGTTTACCCTGAGCACCCCATTGTGCAGCAGGGCATAGGTTTCGCCCTCTGTTATCCGCGTCATGCCCAGGTCGACGGCCAAGGTGGCCTCCAGTGGCACCAGCGGCAGCATGTTGCTGGCTGGCATGGCCAGGCAGATGGCGTTATCGGCGTGCACACCCAACGCTTTCAGCGCTTTTGCGGGCAGGCGCAGGTGTTTGCTGGGCACCGGTGAAAGCAGGCCGTTTCGCAGTTCGTAAAAGGGTACCTTCAGCTGACGGGCGCGGTGTGCCGACAGTGGGCTGGGCGGGTTGATGGGGGCCTGGTGTGGCG
>NZ_JAFBKA010000023.1:0-89924 GCF_022760795.1 Pseudomonas sp. BP01 | reverse complement strand
TGAAGCTGCGCACGGTGTCGCCGTTGCGGTTGATCACCGCGCTCAGCTGGCCGTGTTCGTCGTAGCGGTACTGGGTGAGCGTTTCGACCGCCTCATTGTTGACCACGCGCTTGATGTCGGTCAGGCGCCCCAGCGGGTTGTCGTAGTGCAAGTGCACGCGGGTGCCGCCGGTGGCGCTGATGTCAGTCAGCATGCCGTCGGGTGTGCGGGTGAAGTGCAGGAAGTGGCCGAGGGCGTTCTCGATGCGTTGCAGCGGCACTTCGGTGTTGGTGTCGGGCACTTCGCCGAAATAGAAGAACAGGTTGTCGAGGGTCTGCAGGATGTAGTGGCCGCCCTCGGTGCACACCAGGTACACCTGCTCATGCGGGTTGTAGATCCGTTCGCCCGGTTGCAGGGTCACGAACGGGACTTCGCGGCCTTGGTTGTCGGTGAGGTAGATGAAGCCACCCTGGCGGCGCAGGCTCTGCTCCCAGGGCAGCACCCAGCCGCGACCGAGCACGCTATCGACCGAAAGGTCGCTGGCGTAGAAGCGCGACCACTCGATCGGCATCAGGCCCGGCAGGCTGAAGTCGATTTCATCGGGGATCAGCTTGCGGCCCGTGGTGAGGTCGACCGGGTTGCCGACCAGGCCGCCGATCGCCTTGCGGGCCACGGGTTCGACCACGTAGCGGCTGGCCACTTCACCGGCGACGAAGCCGGCAGTGAACTTCAGCGCGCAAGGCATGATGGCTTTCATGCCGGCTTGGGTACCGGCCTTGATCAGCTGGGCAATACCGCCTGCGGCACCGGCGATGGCCATCAGCACATCCACGGTGGTGCGCAGCCACTCCGGGACTTCATCGTCCACGGGCAGGTAGCGGTGGGTGCCGCCGCCGATGATGACGTTGTCAGAACCACCGGAAATGGTCGCGCCGCAGGTCAGCTTGTCGCCCTTGCGCGCAGCGGCCACGCTGTTGATGAACACATTGGTCGAGCCTTCGGCAATTTGCACCGGCCCCGGGTGTTTGTCGCAGGCGCCAATGCTTTTTTCAACACGCGCAGCCTTGCGGCTGTTGATGAATACATTGGGTGAGGCAGTGGTTATCGTCCCTGAAGGGGACGAGAACATACTGCCTATCGCCTCTCCGGCAGCGGTCAGCAAGCTGCCTCCAATACCAGCTGCAAGGCCGGCCAGCAACGCCACGCCGAACCCGCAGGTGAACGTGGCGATGGCCACCGTGGCAACCAGTGCGATACCCAGGGCGGCGCCAATCAGGAAGCCCCCCAACGCGCTGGTGTGCGATATCTCGTCGCCGAACCTGGCCGCTTCGAACATGAGGGGCTACTCCTGTTCGCCGGGCTCGGAACGGCTTACGGGCGTGCGCGGAGTGAAGCTCGCCAGCAGGTTGTCCCAGTCCTGGTTCTGTTGGGCACTGAAATCGGCCTGTGCAGTGGTGGAGAAGATCAGCGCACGGCCAGGGCTGATGATGAAGGCCGCCTGGCGCTGGTAAAGCGGGCGGCCTTGGTTCATGTAATAGGCGTCGATCTGAATACCGGCAATGGGTGCGGTAGCAGAAAGCGCGACGGCCTTGTTGCCCAAACGGGTGTAGCCACGCAGCTTGGAGGTCAGCATCTTGACCTGGCGATCGACATAGGCCTGCAGGGCTTCGTCTGGCAGCAAGGTGTCACGCGAGATGGTGATGCTCAACGGCGCGGGAACACTGGCACCCAAGACGAACATGTTGACCGTGCGGTCCTCGAACCCTGCTGGCAGCGCTATGCCGCCTTCCTGCAACTCGTAATCCATGCGATGAAAATTCCTGATAACAAAAAATGGGGGTCAGCTCAGCGCGAAGCCATCGAGCATGCGGTCAAACTCGGCCAGCCACTGGCTCAGGCCCGGCTTGCTGGGGTCGATTACGCATGAGATATCCAGCCATTGCAGTGACTCGCTGCCGGCGATGGGCACCAGCGCGCCGACCAGGCGACCGTGGCGGGGCTCGTGGCCGGCATTGAAGTGAAAATCCACCACTTTGGCGGGGTTGCCGGCCAGGTGGCAGTCACGTTTGCGAATCACGCGCAGTTGCGGGCTCATTTCGCGCAAGGCCTCGATTGCACGCTCGAACAATTGCTCCAGCGGCTGCCTGGCGCGTACATCACGGCGGCGGATGCTGAGGCTGACTGGCTCGCCTTCATGCTCGAGGGTGGTCTGGATATCGCGGAAACGAAAGCCAACTGGAAATTGCAGGTTGAAACCCGCGAAGGTGAAACCGCTGGCCACATCCTGCAGCACTGCCGGCACGGGTTCCGGTGTGGGCACAGGTTCGGGCACATGAGCAGCTTCTGCCAGCTTGGCCAGGCGCGCTGCCTCCTCTTGCGCTTCGCGCCTGGCGGAGATGCGGTCGTAGATCGAGGGCTTGTACATGTACCTTGCCTCAGTCGTTGATCCGCACTGCGGCGCCAGTGATTTGGGTAGTATCGGTACTGGTGGTCACGATGACCTTGCCTTTGATCTCGATGCCTTCCGGGGTCAGCGTGATGCTGCTGTCGCCCACCTGCAGGATGATGTGCTGCTTGGCGGCCACCTGGATGAACTGGTTGTCGACCTGCAGGGTGTAAGAACCTTCGGTCACTTGCACCACGGTGTCTTTCTTGACCGTTTCGGTGTGCGTACCGCCAACCGTGATCGAGCGGTTGTTCCCTACATCATGGGTCTCATCCAGCTCGATTTCGGTATCCATGTTGCGCTCGGCATGCATGATGATCTGCTCGGCGCCGGCCTTGTCTTCGAAGCGGAAGAAGTTGGCGGTACCGCCGTCGCCCTTCATCGAACGTGTCAGGAACCCACTCTGGGTCTTGTTCGCCGGCAGCGACCATGGCGGGGTGTTGGTGCTGTTGTACAGGCTGCCCATGATCAGCGGCCGGTCGGGGTTGCCGTCGAGGAACACCACAACCACTTCGTCGCCTATGCGTGGGATCTGAATGCTGCCGAAGCCGCCGCTGGCGCCGGACTGGGCGACACGTACCCAGCAAGAGCTGTGATCGTTGTACTTGCCATTGCGGTCCCAGTGGAACTGGATCTTCACCCGGCCTAGTTCGTCGGTGAAGATCTCCTCACCCGGTGGGCCGACGATGATCGCGGTCTGCGGGCCGGCAATGGTCGGTTTGGGCGTACTCAGCTGCGGGCGGAACGGGATCTTCTTGCGCACGCAACTGAAGGTGTTGAAGTAGCTGGCCTGCTGGCCGGTTAGGTAGTTGTTGTGGCCTTCGCTTTCCACGCTCATTAGCAGGAACTGGCGGTCTTCTAACGGGCCTTGGTCGTGGATGTAGTGCTGCAGCAGCTCGAAGGTATAGCCTGGCTTCATGGCCCGGCAGTTACTGGCACCTTCGAACTTCTTGCCGCGCAGCTCCAGCGCCTCAATGCGCAGGCGCAGCAGGGTTTCGCCTTCGTCATAGGTACCGTGGGTGTACTGGCCGGGGAAGTCGTAGATCTCGAAGTTCTCGACATCGCCCTGCTTGTTCACGCTGTTCAGCGCCACCGGCAGGCGGTTGTTCGGTTGGCGGTAGTCAAAGGTTTGCGTGGCCATCTTGCCGGATTGCAGTTGACGGTTGCCGCTCCACTGGGTGATGGAGTCGGCGGTCTCGGTGACCGAGGCGCTGTGGAAGCGGATTTGCGGTTGCTCGGGGATGGCCACCAGCGTGCTGGAGTCATCGCAGATGATCATGGTGTGGCCTTCGGCGGTGTGCTCGAAGTAGTAGAACATCCCCTCTTCCTCCAGCAGGCGCTGGACGAAGTTGAAGTCGGTTTCGCGGTACTGGGTGATGTAGGTGTAGCGCTTCTGTGGCCGGGTCAGGCGAAACTCGTGGCGGGAAAACGCCGGACACAGGGCGAACACTTCGGTGACCACTTCCTCGACCGTGTTGCCCTGGAAGATCCGCGTGTCGAAGCGGTTCTTCAGCATCGAGAACCACGGGTTGAGGGTAGCGGTATAGCGCGCCATGCCGCCGTCGCTGCCGATGCTGGCAAAGCGTGTGAGGTAGCCGGTTATGTACCGCGGGCCGCCTTCGGCCAGTTCGATCTCGATGCTGACGTGCTGGCCCATCATGGATTTGAGCGGCACGCCGGAGTCTTCGCAGACCAGCAGCAGTTCGTAGTTGAACGCCCGCGACAGGGCTTCGGTGCCCTTGAAGGTTTCCAGCAGCAGCTCCTGCTCGGGGTTGGCCAGGTTGTGAAACTTGAACAGGCGGCGGTTCTGTGGCGACAGCAGCGCGGAGGCCAAGTCCATGATCATGCGAAATCTCCTTGAAAACACGGCCAGCACGCGCTTGCGATGCTCAGCTGCAACCCTGATCTTGCGGGCGTATTCTGCATGCGCGCATAACGCGCGTGCTTGCGGAATCATGCGACTGCCTGCAGAAAGGAAAGTGCCATCGTGCATTGAAATAAATGCGACAGGGTTCACATTCCCGAATGCCAGGCAGGCAGAAAGGCCCAAAGGAAACACCGGCAAAAGCTGCCCTGTCAACTCACTACAGGCCTAGGAAAACCGGGCAATACCGCCCTGTAAGGCAATGTCATATCGCCATCTTTCATCTTCCTCACTGGCGCCCGGAGGCGACCCGGCAATCGCCGAATGGCCCGCCACAGAAGGTTCTTGAGGTATCGATCAGCGCCCAGGCCGGACAGCTCCCACTCGAACTGTCTCGCTACCAAACGCATCAGCTCCACTTGCGGAGAAAAATGTTTCATAACGTGGATTGGTTCAAGTTTTTCGCCACCGGCCAATTCCGGCAAATGGCCATTGCGAAAGCGGCCGTAATGGCACTTGCGGGATGCGGTCAGCCACAAAGCCGTGCAGCTAGGCTCAATTGCCATCATTGCCGCGCACGCCTGTCATGAGAACAATGGGTTCTCCGCCGGACTTCGCCCCCATCCTGAGGTCTGAAGCGACATGCTGCGCTCGCCGCCGAGCGCCGCCACTTCCATGGACAGTGAAGCGAAAATGGATCTTTTAGCCAACATCCCCAGTTGGGGAGACATCGAACGCAATCTCGAGCAGAAATTCAGCGAGCTCAACCAGAGCGTCGACAGCGGCCTGAACAGCGCCCATGAGGCCTGGGACGGTTTCAGCCGACGAGTGAGCAATGGCGCCAACCAGGCGCCTATGGCTACCTCGGTGGCCAGCGTATCGACAACGTGCGCCAGGCCATGCGTCTATCAGAGCACTGAGAAGGTCACGCTGCTGAGGAGCACCTCGGCACCGGTACTGGATACCTGGTCCGTTCCTTCCCAACCCTATAACGCCATTGGCGGTGCTCGGCAGATGACCTCTGGCCAACGCGAGCTCTTCAAACTGATAACACCAGGTGCATTATGAAACCCACACCCCCCCTCGGCTATGTCCAGAAGGCTATCGACATCACCGCGCAGCGGAACAAGGCCTGTCCCGCTTACCCCATTTATGGGATGCTACT
Organism: Pseudomonas sp. BP01; assembly: GCF_022760795.1. Taxonomy (NCBI): domain Bacteria; kingdom Pseudomonadati; phylum Pseudomonadota; class Gammaproteobacteria; order Pseudomonadales; family Pseudomonadaceae; genus Pseudomonas; species Pseudomonas sp. BP01. The sequence continues at coordinate 84,470 of NZ_JAFBKA010000023.1, read as the reverse complement.
AAACCAACTTGACTATGTGAAAGCCGTGTTCGAAGGGCGTGAGCAAGATAAATCGAAACTCCACCAACTCAGTATCGGTGCCATTGCCTCGAAAGAATTCGAAGAAAATGACCCCGAGTTGGCCAGAGCACTGAAAGACGCCTATTACGTAGTCATCCAGTCGGCTCGTGGCCTCAAAATTCAACTGCCCGATTGATTGCCGACGTTCGATCAGGCCAGACACTGAACATCGAGCGCAGTCACTGACGAAAGCTATAAACCCTACACCCAGCAGGCTGAGCCACGATGGACATTTACGCACTCCGGCAAAAATCGATAGCGCTGCGTGTCATCATTGACCGGCTGAAGTCACACGACCCGGCCGCCATGAAGTTGAGTGTAGAGCTGACGCTCTTGTTGAACGCGGCAAAGCAGCAGCGGATCCGCACCCCGATGGAATGACGTGACATCCCCGGAAGCTATCTGTTCACCGAAGAAGGGCTGCAGCGGTATGCCGATCTCGAGCACGCCTTCGCCGAGTTTCGTATCGAGCTGTCCGGGGGCGAGTCCCCTACCCTGCACAAGCTAAAGGCGCGCATGGGGGAGAAACCCTCCCAGGGATGATGGGCGGGCAGCCTTGCCATCTTTTCATGAGTTCATTACGCCTTTGACGCATGGATGCAACGAAATAGCTCAAACTGTCCTTTTGCCCGGTATGCCGATGATGCGGTTGTGCATTGTCGTAGCGAGAGGCAAGCAGAACACGTGATGCGTTCAATCGCTTCACGTCTAGCGGTTTGTGGCCTCACGATGCATCCCGAGAAATCGAAAATCGTGTACTGCAAGGACAGCAATCGACGCGCAGGGTATCCGCATGTGAGCTTTACCTTCCTTGGTTTCACTTTTAGACCCAGGAAGCAATCGGCCAGCACAACAAGCTTTTCACCAGCTTCCTTCCGGGACAGTGCGCAAGTGTTGAAGCGAATGCGGCGAGCAGTGCGCGAGTGGCGGGTCAGCCGCCAAACTCATGTGACGCTGGCTGCTGTGGCTCGGCTTTACAACCCAGTGATACAAGGTTGGTGGCAGTACTATGGCGCGTTCTATCAGACGGCCATGCTTGGTATGTTTCGACATATCGATAGCGGGCTCAAGCGTTGGGCCGGTCGTAAGTACAAAATACTTCACGGGCGCAAGCGGCGTATATCTCAATGGTTGGACACGGTGCATACGACTGCCCCTCGACTGTTTTATCACTGGCAAGTAACCGAGCAACAGGTTGGATAACGGGCGCCGTATGACGCGAGAGTGTCACGAACGGTTCTGCGAGCGGCTACGGGGGCAGTTCCTGTGGCCGACTCACCATTTCGGCATGAAGGCCCACATCGGTGCGGATGCTGAATCGGGTCTGGTGCATCACGTTCATGGTACCGCCGCGAACGTAGCTGACGTGACGGAGGTCGCTCAGCTATTGCATGGCGAAGAGAATGTCGTGTGCGGATGCGGGTTACACAGGCGTGGAAAAGCGGCCAGAACACGAGGGACGGCAGGTGATATGGCAGGTCGCTGCCCGTGCGAAGCTTGTGCTCAACACCCTACGCGGTCTCTTATTCAAAGCTGAAAATGGAAAAATTCATGCCCCGATGGAGGCTAGAGACATACCTGGTTACCGCTACTTACCGGAAACCAACTTACAGCACGATCGTAATCTCAGTCAGTTATTTGCAGAATTTTACATGGCATTGATTGAAGAAGAGGAGTAGAGCTCCTTTAAGAAATTCCAAGCCAAAAACAAAAATCAAGATTAGAAAAAGATGGAGTACATACAAGAAGCTTGTTCGAACTGGTAACTTGGCAGGACACCGAGACAACCAGGATATTCCTGCCAACTTCTTCAAGTCACAGGGCTATAAGTCTGCCGATTACATCCCCCTGTTCATTGAGACTCTGCATGGTCACCGGAAAGAAGTTGCGCGACTGACGATAGTCAAAGGTACGAACGGCGATCTTTCCGGATTGCAGTAGCTATAAGCTTTCAACGATTGGTTCAGGCGGAAATCGTACCTTGCCACGCTGCCGAAACCTGCACACCTCGCCAAAATCGCTTATTTTCGGCTCTTGAGTGAAAAAAACCGAGCCAACCATGAGGCATCACGTAACGCACGCACATATTCGATCTCAAGAAATGTGTATTGACGCGCCTCACGACGCTCGCGTTCTTTTAACGCCCTTAACGAAGCGATATTGGTGCGATTGTAGAAGACCATATACAGCGAAATGAAAACCATCACACACAGCACCACGGCCATTGAACTATTATAGTTCTTAATCGTCGGATACAGCAGACTACTCAATCCTGCACCAAGCCCGCCCACAACCCACGAATTGGCCTGCTCGGGTTCGAATACTTCTACCCGCTCACCGCGTAACAGGAATGAACTCGCTTTGGTTCTATGCCCATAGGCCAATGCGAAAGCCAGCGCAGTAAGAATGAGCGGCACGGCGCTGATCGCAAGCGCCGCTACGCCTCCCATTTTTGCTTGTTTGTACGTTATCGCCATTGACAGGACAAATGCGAAAAGCGGCACGGAAGTCAAGCTGAAACAGAGACGTAAGGACGCAAAGTCAGCAAATCTTTCAGAAAGATAGGCACATTTCACGCACCAGCAAAATGTAACAAACGACGCTACAGCCATGGGCACAAAAACAATCTTCGGCGCCACCCCAAGTGTCAACACTGAAATCATAAGCGTCAAAAACCAGAAGGCCCAAACTCGCGCAAAAAACCGTTCGGTCGTAAACATTTAATTCAATGTTTCCCAGTCAGGTAATCGCCCAAGTCAGTCCCCAAACCGGTTGCCGTCAAGGCTGGCAATAAAGCAATGCGTCCAGTTCGTCATGCTGCGGCGAGAGATCGAACAGCTTGGCTGCCAGTTCCTGGATATGTTGCGACCACGCAACCTTCTCCACCCACTCCGGCGGCATGCCGGATACGCCGTACAGCGCACCCGCCAACTGGCCGGCGGTGGCCGCGACACTATCGGCATCATCGGCAAGATTGGCGGCCAGGAGGATCGCGTCCTTGAAGTTGTCGGTGTTCCATACGGCCCACAGTGCTGCTTCCAAGGTATCGATGACGTAGCCGGAGGAGCGGATCTGTTCGCGGCTCTTTTGCTTGTACTCGCCCGCATTGATGATCATCGGGCGAGGCCGCAACGAACGCACCGCTGGGGCCAGGGTCTCTTGCTTGTCTGCACCGTTGAGCGCCAGATGCAGCTGTGCCGCAAACAGCTGACAGCAGTTCACTGCCTCGTCGGCGTTGTGGGTCACGCTGCTTTGCGTGACGCTTTCCCACCAGCTTGCCGACAGCGAGTGCCGGCGGAAGATTGCCGTAGGCGCAAGGCGGATGATGGAGCCATTGCCAGCCGTCGAGGGGTCATAGTTGCCTTGCCAGGTAATGCCCTCGCGCAGCCAGCCTTCAAGGGCATTGCGCGTGGCATTGCCGATATCGAAACAACGACCGTTGGCACTGTTTTCCCCGCGCCGGTACCAGCGGACCAAGGCATCGGCGTAGGTGGCGTAATCGAACTTGCCCTTGCTCACATACGTGTCTGCCAGGCACAGCGCCATGCTGGTGTCATCAGTCCACTCACCCGCAACAAGGTTGAACGGGCCACCCCCGACCATGTCGCTCACCTGGCCCCTGTCGCGGGCCTGGAACTCGAGCGTGGTGCCGACCGCATCGCCGATGGCCAGGCCAAGCAGCGCGCCCCTGGCGCGGTCCAGTGCCTGCTCCGCGGTCAATGTGCAGGCCCTGGAATGCAGCCAGCTTGGCTTGACCGCCGGCGCCGCCGGCGCATCAGGCTGCAAGGTGTAGTCCATCCGCTGCTGCAACTGCCGGGAGGGCTCCGGCGACAGATGCGCATAACGTTGCACGTAGTCGGCCAGCAATGCGTTTGAGCTTCTTAGATCGATCATGGGATTTCTTTGAGAATGAATTGGGTAACGGAGCCATTGTCGACCCTGTCGACAACATTGAAGCGCGTGCCAGGCGCGAACAATACCTCAGCCTCCTTATGGCCTGAGAGAAAGCTGATGTCTTTGCCAGTAATGCCTTGCAGCGTCATCTTCACATTGCCGTTGAATGCCAGGGCCGGGTCTGCAGATGTGCTCAAGAATGCCGCATCACTGGTTGGCAGACCAACCTGCATCCGCGACAGGATATCGGAGGGCAATCTGGTGCCGCGGAAGGTATCACCTAATGTGTAGGACGGCAGTTTTGCAAGCCCTTCGTTCGCGTGCGCGACGAACGCCTCCATCTGTGGCGTGAACGGGGTTTGCCCGCGCAGGGCCGGGTTGATCCATTGGTACCCTTCATTGGTCGTATAGCCATGCAGCGCGCCGATCTGGTCGTCCGTAAGCATCGCAGAGCGTTTGGGGTCGGCGATGTCGGCGATACGCCTGCCAGTCTCCGTCCAGCGGTCTGCGGTCTGCTTGCCCACAGCATCACGCAAGGACATGACCGTCGGTTTGGCAACGGGCTTGGCCGCTGGTGCTGGTTCCGGGCGACGGAGCGGCTCCGGCAGTTCAGGTTTTTTGAGGGGCGTCGGGTCCTTGATCTGCAGGTCTGGATGAGCCAGTAGCTTGGATTCATTCTTGGCAAGCCAAGTGCCGAACTGCTTGTTGGCGATATCGGCCTGCAGCTTGGCACTGCGGCTGGCGATGTTCTCCATGCTGCCCATGATGCCGGCCTTCACCTGCCCACGCAGCAGGTAAGTGACGATGCCCACCAGCAGTAGCAACACTAACTGTTCCTGGCCTCGAGCGAGTTGACGGGCGGCACGTTCGGTCCGTTCCTGGATGAGCGCCGCCGAGCCTCCGGTCGGGTCGAGGCCGGCAGGCTTGACGCCTTCTTCAGCATTCCAGGCGGTGGCAATCCCTTCATGCAGCGTAGCCAGGCAGGCGGGCAAACCTTTGATGAAATACTCGGCGATGGCCGAAAGCCCCAACGCCAGCAGAATGAGGTTGCCGACTTCTAGACCGATCCCAGCCCCCGCCACGGCGCCTGGTGCGGCCCCCACCCCAAAGGCCAAGGCACCGATCGCACCACCAGCCGCTGAGCCTACGGCGATGCTGCCCCCCAGGATCATCGACACTTCCTTCACCAGTTGCAGCAGCACTGGCAGGATCTGCTCGATACCGATGGAGGCCCACTTCCGCTTGAGGTCTTCCTGGAAGATCGGATACGACATCGCCAGCGCCTGTTGCACGTTGTCGATGCGATGGCCACCCATGTAGCCATAAGCCTGGCTGGCGCCATCACTGACCCGTCGGGTGAACCCGTCCCAGCTGTCGTGGGCGCCCTGCAACCCTTGGCTAATGCTCTGGTTCACAGCGCTGAACTTCTGGTCGAGGTTGCGCTCTACGTCGCTCCAACTGGGGACGTTGGCTAAAAGGTCCATTTTCTGAATCACTGTCCTTTGAATGGCGTGCTTATCACGCACCCCGGCAAGTACTGAAGGGGGCAAGCGATAGCGCATTGCCGCTATGCTGATGTGTGACCATCGTTCGTGAAATTAATTTCCCGACATCAGCATTTTCCTCAGACCATCGCGACACAGCAATGATGGCAAATGGTTAGCACCGTAACTTGGGCGTTGCCAGCTAGTCCACGTAAAGTCGCTCATGAAGGTTGCAGAATCGAACTTGCCTTGGCTTGCGTAGGCGTCCCCCAGGCACTAGGCCATGCTGGTATCGTCGGTCCACTCACCAGGCGCCAGGCGGAAAGGAGTACCGCCGACCATATCGTTAACATGCCCTTGATCGCGCCGCTCAAACTCCAGCGTCGTGCCTACTGCATCACCAATCGCCCGACCAGGCAATGCGCCCTGAGCGCGATCCAGTGCCTGGTCCTGTGATAACGTCCAGGATCTGTTGTCCAGCCATGCTGGTTTGATCCGCGGCAGCCAGGGAATGCTCAGGCACACATGAAAGACCATCCCGAACTCTACGAAAGGTCCCCTGTTCTTTTCCGGCTTACGGCCATCGGTCTGATGCTGTCCATGCTCGCCATGGGAGCACTGGCGGTGTACGCCTTATGGACGGATATCGTACCCCTCTACGGCCGGATCTACCGTAATGCGCCGGTCGTGGAAACCCCGCTCAAAGCTTTCTTCATGATTGCATTCATTCCGCTGGGGCCTTGCCTGAGCGTTGGTAGCCTGATCGCCGCATGGACCGGTCGAAAGTTTGACCCACTGAAAACCTCTTGGCTGCATGGGTTCCAGCTACGCTCGCTGCAACTGACGGTTGTGCTGATGGTTATCGTCGCACCGGCAATGATTACGCTGACCACAGCAACGCTTTCGGCAAAGGGCTACTGGTCGTGCCCGAAGCTCAGGATCTCGGGCTCCGGTTGGCAGATGTTCTGGGTTAACGATGAACGCGTGTGCTTCAAGCCGGATCATTACATCAACGACAATTGGCCATGTAAGGCAATCAATGGCAGAGACGTTTGCGTACAGGTCGATGGTCGCTGAGTTGGATGCAACCGGCTGCGCCGGTGTTCGCGGGCAATCCCGCACCTACCCGCACCTACTAGCATCGCGCTAGCTATCGATTTTGAACAATAAAGTTACCCCGCTGGATGCGACAAAACTCGTCGCATTGCCATCATCCTGACGCGCTTCCCTTACCCCGCAACGCGCAGGCGGCCAGCCCACAAAATGAGAACTGATTCACTTTTTGAAAAAAACTTTTGCCAATGATTTTTATGTCTTCCCAGCCCCTTTCGCACCCAGTCTTTAGGGCTTAAACCCCCCATTTCCTGCGACCAGTACCGCTGTCAATATCACAGCGCCATTATTGCGCAGCGTCGTAAAACAGGGAAAAAATCGCCACCCTCGCCGGAACTTCTTCCTCAGCGAGGTGCCCTAGTCGGCATTGCTGGCAACACAATATTCATGTGCCAGCACTCAGATTTGCCGCAGCCGATGGCTCAATTTCAGGTCGACGCCACTGGCGTTCAGGACGATCAAGCAGGCACATGGACGCGATGTACCGATGACACAATCATTCGATGTCGAAGCACTGATCAAGCTGCGTAGCCAGACGCGGGCGATCTCCGATGCGCTGAAGGCGCAGGCGGCGGATTACCTTGCCACCGTGGCACCGCTGATCCGTCCGCAAACCCTGTTTGGCGAATACCTGCAAGGCGCCCAGCGCAGCAGCGGGCGCGAAACCCAGGGCCACTTCCAGGCCCTGGTCGAACTCTACGAGCGTATCGGCTCGGCCGCGCCGTTCCAGCTGGTCACCGAGCTGGAAGTACCGCTGAACCTGATCAGCACCACCCCCGAACTGTTCCCGCTGGAATACGACAAGGTCCTCGAACAGAGCGGCCAGACCATCCGTATCACCAGCCCAACCCGCTGGGTAGTGGGCTTCCACGCCTTCGACCTGGCGCGGTTTCGCAATGTCATCAAAGACCCCAATCGCAGCAGCGCCGAGCTGTACCGCTTCGTGGTGCACTACCTCGTGCTGTTCTACTGCCTGAGCAAGTCGCCTGGCCTTGGCCGGCTGTTCGAAGGCCTGCGCTACGGGCTGAGCTTCGAACGCCTCAAAGGCTTTGGCGACCTGCCGTTCTGCGTCATCAGCTCGCCGGTGCGCTCGGAACTTCCCGACGATTCGGTCATCCGTAGCAGCACGCAAATTGCCGGCAACACCAGCTTCGAAGAACTGGTGGGCCGCGACAACATTCTGGAAATGAACGACGACATCCGTCAGCGCCTGCTGCTGACGATCGAAGGACTGTAACCCGCAGTGCCCCACACCGGGCCGCGCAATGATTCGCAGCGAACTGCTAGCACTGGAGAACACGATGGCGAAGAAGGAAAGCACCCAGCACAAACTCGACCGCGTCCGCGCGCCGCGGGTCCATATCACCTACGACGTGGACATCGGCGATGCCATCGAGAAAAAGGAGCTGCCCTTCGTCGTCGGCGTACTGGGCGACTTTTCCGGCAACCCGCTGGAGCCGCTGCCCAAGCTCAAGGACCGCAAGTTCGTCTTCATCGACCGGGACAACTTCAACGGTGTGCTCAAGGGCATCAAGCCACGCCTGACCTACCGGGTCGACAACACCCTGGCCAAGAACGGCACCCAGCTGGGCGTGGAGCTGAACTTCAACAGCCTTGAAGACTTCGAGCCACAGAACGTGGTCAAGCAGGTCGAGCCGCTGCGCAAGCTGCTTGAAGTGCGCAACAAACTGGCCGACCTGCGCAACAAGATGGGCGGCAACGACAAGCTCGAAGAGCTGCTGATGGACGTGCTGCAGAACACCGAAAAACTCAAGACCCTGGGCAAGGAATTCGGCCGTGAAGCCGAAGTGAAAGACCCATCCAGCAGCGATCGCGCCTGAGCAGGAGCCCGAACATGACCGACAAGCAAACCGCACCGCAACAGGCCGGCGAACTGGTCGAAGTAGAAAACTTCGCGCCACAGCCCTCACTGCTTGACAGCATCATTTCGCAAAGCCGCGTGGCCCGTTCCGACACCGAGCGCAACCGCACCCGCGACCTGATTGGCGAATTGGTGAACCAGGTGCTCGAAGGTGAGATGACGCCGAGCAAAGACCTGATCGCCGTGCTCGACTCGCGTATCGCCGAGATCGATTCGATGCTCTCCGAGCAGATGAACGAGATCATGCACGCCCGCGAGTTCCAGCAGCTGGAAGCCTCCTGGCGCGGCCTGAAATACCAGGTAGACCAGACCGAAACCAGCACCACGCTGAAGATCCACCTGCTCAACGCCTCGAAGAAAGACCTGGTACGCGACCTGAAGGCCGCCAGCGAATTCGACCAGAGCGCGCTGTTCAAGAAAGTCTACGAAGAAGAATACGGCACTTTCGGTGGCGCGCCGTTCGGTATGCTGATCGGTGACTACGAGTTCAACCGCAACCCCGAAGACATGTACCTGCTGGAAGAGATCTCGCACGTGGCAGCGTCGGCGCATGCACCGTTCATCTCCGCCGCCTCCCCCGAGCTGTTTGGCTGGGACTCGTTCACCGAGATGTCCGGCCCGCGTGACCTGGCAAATCTCTTCGACACCGTCGAGTACGCCAAGTGGAAGTCGTTCCGCGCCTCGGAAGACTCACGCTACGTCGGCCTCACCCTGCCCCACGTGCTCGGCCGCCTGCCATATGGCCCTGATACCACGCCGGTGGAAGAATTCAACTTCGTCGAAAGCGTCGACGGCCGCGACCACAACAAGTACCTGTGGATGAACGCCGCCTATGCCCTCGGCACCCGCGTCACCGATGCCTTCGCCCGCTACGGCTGGTGCGTGGCCATCCGCGGCGTAGAAGGTGGCGGCCTGGTCGAAGGCCTGCCAACCCATACCTTCAAGACCGACGACGGCGAAATCGCCCTCAAGTGCCCGACCGAGATCGCCATCACCGACCGCCGCGAAAAAGAGCTGTCGGACCTGGGCTTCATTCCCCTGGTGCACTGCAAAGGCACCGACTATGCCGCGTTCTTCGGCACCCAGTCGGCGCAGAAGCAAAAGCAATACAACACCGACATCGCCAACGCCAACGCACGCCTGTCGGCCCAGCTGCAGTACATTTTCGCCACTTCGCGCATCGCCCATTACATGAAGGCAATCATGCGCGACAAGATCGGCAGCTTCGCCTCACGCATGGACGTGGAGCGCTTCCTCAACCAGTGGCTGGCCAGCTACGTGCTGCTGGACGACACCGCCAGCCAGGAGGCCAAGGCCAAGTTCCCGCTGCGCGAAGCCCGCGCCGAGGTGTTCGAGGTACCAGGCAAGCCAGGCGTGTACAAGGCCGTAACCTACCTGCGCCCGCACTACCAGCTCGACGAACTGACCGCCTCGCTGCGCCTGGTCGCCGAACTGCCTCAAGGGGCGCGCGGCTGACAAGCCGGTGTGTACAGGGATGACACATGAGTAACCAGGCCCGCCTGCTGCCCTCGCTGCTCGACCGACTGCTGGACGACCGTCCGTTCCAGTCGGCCGAGCCGGCCGCGCAGCGCACCTGCTCGCTGGCCGAGTACAAGGCCAGCATCGTCCGTGACCTTGAGGTGCTGGTGAATACCCGCCAGTCCCTGGTCGCCGAAGAGCTCGACGGCTTCAGCCAGCTCGGTGGTTCCATCCTTGAATACGGCATGCCCGACTTCATCAGCCGCAGCGTGCTCGACCCACATGACCGCCGCCTGATCCAGCAACAGCTGGAGCGGGCGATCAGTACCGGAGACCGGCGTTTCCGGCGGGTCCGTGTGCAGCTGTTGGCCCAGCAAAACGGCCACCGCATGTTGACCTTCCGCGTGGACGCTGTATTGCGTCTGCAGGACATCAGCCGCCAGGTCTCTTTCGACGCCGTGCTGCAGGTCAACACCCAGGAATACAAAGTGCAGAACCTCAACTGATGCTCGACGAACTGCTGCCCTACTATGAAAAGGAACTGTCGCACCTGCGCTTCCTCGGCCAGGAGTTTGCCGCGCAGTACCCTAAAATCGCTTCGCGCTTGCTGATCGAGGGCGACAACTGCGAAGACCCGCACACCGAGCGACTGATCGAGGCGTTCTCGTTCCTTTCTGCGCGGGTGCACAAGAAGCTCGATGACGAGTTTCCGGAAATCGTCGAATCCTTCCTTGAGGTGCTGTACCCGCATTACCTGCGCCCTACCCCCTCGATGTCGATTGCCGAGCTGAGCCTGGGCAGGCACGAGAAAGTCACCGAAGCGTACCGGGTGGCGCGCCATACCGAGATGCATGCCAACGCCATAGAGGGCGTGGTGTGCAAGTTCCGCACGTGCTACCCGGTAGAGCTGTGGCCGATTGCCGTGCAACAGGCCTCGTTCGTCGAAATGGAACGTTCGGCCTTCAACGGCCACAGTGCCGACCTGGTCGCACACCTGCGTATCCGCCTTGCAGCCACCGGCGATGCTCTGTTCGGGCAGATGCAAATGGACCGCCTGCGGTTTTTCCTCGACGGCGAAGCAACGCTCATGCTGCACCTTTACGAATTGCTGTTCAATAACCTGGCCAAGGCGACCTTGAGCTTCAACGACGAGGGCCGCCGCCGTGAGGTCGCACTGCCCGCCGATGCCCTCAAGGCCGTAGGCTATGCCCGCGACGAAGGCCTGGTTGACTACTCGGAGCGCTCGTTCCTCGGTTACCGGCTGCTGCACGAATATTTCACGTTCCCCGACAAGTTCATGTTCTTCGACCTCAGTGGCTTTGCCCGCATTCTGCAGGGCAAGGCCATCGAGCAGGTCGACATCAATTTCTATTTTTCCGACTACGACCTTGGCGAGCGACTGGCGCGGTTGACCCAGAATATCGGGCGCAACAACTTCAAGCTCAACTGCACGCCCATCATCAACCTGTTTCGCCAGCAAGCCGAGCCGATCAAACTGACCCACACCCAGCACGAGTATCCGGTCACCCCGGACACCCGGCTGCACAACGCAGCAGAAGTGGTATCCATAGACCGTGTGCGTCGGGTTCGTAAACTGGGGGGCACCGACCAGGTTGCCACTTGCCAGCCGTTTTTCGAGCCGCGAGGCGAGCAAGACCCGCACAGCAGCTTCTGGGTTGCCCGGCGGCGCGCCCAGGGTGACGCCACTGCCATGAGCATTCGCGTGGTCGACCGCGACCTGGAGCTGATCAGCGCCAGCAGCGACACCCTCAGCATCGCCCTCACCTGCAGCAACCGCGATGTGCCGCTCATGCTCCCGTTCGGCGGCGAGCGTGGCGATTTCAACATTCCCGCCAACTCGGTAATCAAGGATATCCGCTGCCTGCGCAAACCCACCGCCACGGTGCGTGTGCCATTGGGCAAAGGCTTGATATGGCGCCTGATCGCGCACCTGTCGCTGAACCATATGTCACTGGTCAGCCAAGGCCGTGAAGTGCTGCTGGAGCTGTTGTCGCTTTACAACTACCGCAACGTCTCGGCCATCCGCAAACAGATCAACGGCATCAAGGCCATCAACAGCGAGCCGGTAGTTGCGCGTATCGGCCATCCGCGGCCGAACTTCGTGCGGGGCGTGGGCATTACCCTCACCCTCGACGAGCACCAATTCACCGGCAGTGGCGTGTTCCTGTTCGGCATGGTGCTGGACCACTTCTTCGGCCAGTACTGCTCGATGAACAGCTTCACCCAACTGACCCTGCGCACCCAACAACGAGAAAAGAGAGTCGTCCAATGGCCAGCACGTACTGGCGATCAGCCCCTGGTCTGATCGATCAGGCCCGAGCCGAGCCGCACCGATTCGAATTCTTTCAATTGGTGCGCCTGCTCCGCCTGCACTACAGCCGCACCGGGCGCATGGACCTGGCAACCCGGCCCCACGAAGACCCGCTGCGTTTCCGCACCCAGCTGTCGCTGGCGTTTCCGGCCAGCGAAGTCAGCGACCTGCACTTCGAGCACGCAGGCAAGGTCTCGCCGGCCGGCCTGCCACTGTCGCAAGTGCAGGTTACCTTCATGGGCTTGGTCGGGCCTTCAGGCGTGCTGCCGCGTCCGTACACCGAGTTGCTGCTTGAGCGCCATGTGCAGTTTCGAGACGATGCCGCCCATGCCTTTCTCGACATTTTCTCGCACCGCATGACCACGCTGTTCTACGAGGCCTGGCAAAAATACAAATTCCATATCGAGCACGAGCGCACTGGCAGCTCGGGCTTCGATGGCTACCTGCTCAACCTGGTGGGCCTCGGACCGCGGGCGCAGAAGCTCAAGTTTGAAGAACAACCGTCAGCATTGCGTCGCGAGCTGTTCAGCTATTTTGCCGGCCTGCTCAGCCAGAAGCCGCGCAATGCGCTGAACCTCGAGCGCATGCTCGGCTTCTATTTCTCGCTGCCGATCCACGTCAAGCAGTTTGCCGGGCGCTGGTTGCACCTGCCGCCTGAGCAGCGCACCCAGCTTGGCCGGCGCAACGCCCAGCTTGGCCACAGCGCCGTTGCTGGCAAGCGGGTGTGGGACTACCAATCGTGCATTCGCATTGAGCTGGGCCCACTGAGCCTGGCGGATTACCAGCGCTTCCAGCCTGGTACCGAGTGCTATCGCAAGCTGGTCGAGCTGGTGCGCTTCTATATAGGTGCCGGCCTGGACTTTGAAATCGCCCCGCGCCTCAAGCGCGAGGCGGTGCCGTGCGCCCGGCTCGGCCGCAACGGCAATGTCGCGTTGGGCTGGCTCGGCTGGCTCAAACGCCCTGGCCGTGACGCGGAGCCTTCGCGTTGCGCCGTTTTCCATATTCCTTACGATGGGGTCGCCTTGTGAACCTGAAGTCGCTGTTCGCCAAGCTCAACGAAACCAGCCGCACGGCCACCGAAAGCGCAGCGGCCCTTTGCCTGTCAGAGCACCACTACGATGTCGAGGTGGAACACCTGCTGCTGCAATTGCTCGACACCGGTGACAATGACCTGGCCCCGATCCTGCGCCACTATGAGGTGGTCGCCGAGCGCCTGCAGGCGCAGCTGGTCACCGCCCTGGGCACGTTCAAGAAAGGCAATACCCGCACCCCGGCGCTGTCGCCGCACATTACCCGCATGATCGAGCAGGCCTGGCTGCTGGCGTCCATCGAGTACGGCGTCGGCCAGGTGCGCAGCGGCCACCTGCTGCAAGCCCTGCTCGACGACGCCGAACTGCGCCGGGTGGTCGTTGCCTCGGCGCCGGAGCTGGAAAAGATCAACGCCAACGACCTGCGCCTGAACCTCGCCGCGCTCGTCGAAGGCAGCGCCGAGTCCCGCCAGGCAAGCCCCCTGGCCAGCCCGGCGGCACCGGTGGCCAACAGCAGCAAGGCAGGCGGCAAGACCCCTGCGCTGGACCAGTACACCGTCAACCTCACCCAAAGTGCACGCGAAGGCCGCATCGACCCAGTGCTGGGCCGTGAGTTCGAAGTGCGGCAGATGGTCGACATCCTCACCCGCCGCCGGCAGAACAACCCGATCCTCACCGGTGAGGCCGGGGTGGGCAAAACCGCCGTGGTCGAAGGACTGGCCCTGCGCATCGCCCAGGGCGATGTGCCAACTGTGCTCAAGAGCGTTGCCGTGCATACCCTCGATCTTGGCCTGCTGCAAGCCGGGGCCGGGGTAAAGGGCGAGTTCGAAAACCGCCTGAAGGCGGTCATCGAAGAGGTCAAACGCAGCCTGCACCCGATCATCCTGTTCATCGACGAAGCCCACACCCTGATCGGCTCTGGCGGCCAGGCCGGGCAGAACGACGCTGCCAACCTGCTCAAGCCGGCGTTGGCGCGTGGCGAACTGCGCACCATCGCCGCCACCACCTGGGCCGAGTACAAGAAGTACTTCGAGAAGGACGCCGCCCTCGCCCGCCGCTTCCAGGTGGTAAAGGTCGAAGAGCCTGACGAGGACAAGGCCATTCACATGTTGCGCGGGCTGCTGGGCAAGATGCGCGAGCACCACAAGGTGGCGGTGATGGACGAAGCGCTGGTGCAGGCGGTGCGCCTGTCCAGCCGCTACATCACCGGGCGCCAACTGCCTGACAAGGCGGTCAGCGTGCTCGACACCGCCTGTGCGCGCATTGCCCTGGCACAATCGTCGCAGCCTGGCTTGCTGGAAGACTGCCGTCGACAGATCGACAACCTGCAGGCAGAAATTGACGTGCTCGGCCACGAAGCCGGCAAGGGCCACGACCATGACCGCCGCCTGGGTGAGCTGCAGGCCAGCCTGCAGGCCAAACAGCAGCAGGAACAGCAATTGAACGAGCAGTGGCAGCAAGAGCTGGCGCTGGTCGAACAGCTCAAGGCGCTGGATGCCGCCAACGACGCCGATGCCGGGCAGCTCAATAGCCTGCGCGCCGAACTGGCGCGCGTGCAAGGTGACCAGCCACTGGTGCACGCGCTGGTCGACAGCGGTGCCATCGCCCAGGTCATTAGCGGCTGGACCGGCATCCCGCTGGGCAAGATGCTGCGTGACGAAATCGACACCGTACAGCGCCTGCCGGCCCTGCTCGGCGAGCGCGTGCTGGGCCAGGACCATGCCCTGCACGAAATCGGCAAGCGCATCAAGATTTCCCGGGCGCGCATGGAAGACCCGAACAAGCCGATCGGTGTGTTCCTGCTGCTCGGCCCCAGCGGCGTCGGCAAGACCGAAACCGCCCTGGCCCTGGCCGATACCCTGTACGGCGGCGAGCGCAACCTGATCACCATCAACATGTCCGAATACCAGGAGGCCCACACCGTGTCGAGCCTCAAGGGCTCCCCACCCGGCTATGTCGGCTATGGCGAAGGCGGCGTGCTGACCGAGGCGGTGCGCCGCAAACCGTACAGCGTGGTGCTGCTCGACGAGGTTGAAAAAGCCCACCCGGACGTGCTCGAACTGTTCTTCCAGGTATTCGACAAGGGCGTACTGGACGACGGTGAAGGCCGCGAAATCAATTTCCGCAACACGGTGATCATCCTCACCTCCAACACTGGCACCGAGCGCATCATGCAGACCTGCCTGAATGCCACCGAGCTGCCCACGCCGCAGGCCATCGTCGAAGGCCTGCGCGACGAACTCAATCATGTGTTCAAACCGGCCTTCCTTGGCCGCCTGAGCATCGTGCCGTTCTACCCGGTGCAGGACCAGATCCTGGAGCGCATCGTCGCCCTCAAGCTCGCGCGCATCGCCAAGCGCTTCGCCCGCAACCACCAGGCCGAACTGAGCTACGACGAGGCGCTGGTCAAAGCCATTGCTGCGCGCTGCACCGAGGTCGACAGCGGTGCGCGCAATATCGACAACATTTTGTCCCAGACCTTGATGCCCGAACTCGCCCAGCGCGTGCTCGAACGCATGGCCCAGGACACGCCCATCGAACGCCTTGTGATCGAATTGGGCAGCGATGGCGACTTCGCCTATCGCCTGGCCTGATCAACGACCGGAGGTTTAGCCGTCATGCAACGCAAGCACACAGCCCTCAAACGCCTGACCACCGCCGCCCTGCTGCTGGCGCTGGCCGGTTGTGGGGTTACCGACCGAATCGGCAAACGCATGGAGGACAGCTGGGCTGCCGACATGCTGGCCGACAGCGAAAAGGTCATCCTGACCTCTGACGGCGGCAACCAGCTCAACCCTGATGCCGAGGGCAAGCCACTGTCGGTGGTGATGCGCGTGTACCAGCTGACCGACCTTGAGCGCTTCGCCGCGACCGATGCCGAGACCCTGTGGGATACCCCGCAAAAGGCACTGGGCAACACCTTGGTGGAAGCACGCGAGATCACCCTGCTGCCGGGCATCGGCCAGATCGACCAATGGCCGCTGGCCAAGAATGCTCGCTACGTTGGTGTGGCGGCGTTCTTCCGCGATGAACAAGGCGCGCGCTGGAAAGTCGCTTTCGACGCCAACTCGCTGCGCAAGGACGGCATCTGGTTCTCCTCCGACGGCCTGCGGGTACTGGTGGACAAGACTGAAATCAGCGCCATGCGTGGCGTGGATGTGCTGAACAAACCACCCACCGCCGACCAGCTCGCGGCTGCGCAAAAAGCCAACGACGCTGACCCGACCCTGACGGACAAGGTGCAGGGCGCAGCTATCGAGAAAGCCTCCGACGCCGCGGGCCAGTCGGCCAGCAACGCCATGGATTCAACCTTCAACTCTTTAGTGGATAGCGTCAAATGAGCAAGCAGAGCCGGGTGATGTGGTCGGAAGGCATGTTCCTGCTGCCCCAGCACTTCCAGTACCAGGACGAGTTCCACCAGCACCAGTTGGCTGAGGCGACCCTGCGCAGTACCCCGTTCCATTGGGGGGTACAGGCGCTGCAGGTCGACGAAGACGCCCTGGCCAACGGTACGCTGCAGCTCAAACGCCTGAAGCTGGTGTTCTCCGATGGCAGCCTGTACGACGCTCCGCAGCACGACCCGCTGCCTGCCGCACGCGACCTCAAAGACCTGCTCAAGGCCAATGACCTCAAGGTTTATGCCGCACTCAAGCTGCCTGAGCCCTTTGGCCTCAATTACGTCGAAGATGGCCACGAACACAAGGCGGCGCGGCGTTTTCGCAAACAGTTCGACACCCTGCCAGACCTTAACGAAGGCGAACTGGAGAACGAAATCACCAGCCTGCGCCTGAATGTGGTGATGCTGGTCGACGGTGACAGCCTCGACGGTTACACCCATTGTCCATTGGCCAAGCTGACCCGCAACAGCATGGGCGGCTTCAATATTGACCCGCATTTCGTCCACCCTACACTTCACCTGGGTAGCCACGAAACCATCGTCGGCCTCGGCAAGCGCCTGCTCGGCGCCCTGCAGGCCAAAAGCAAGGCACTGTCCGGCCGGCGACGTGAGCGCGCCGACCAGATCGCCGAGTTCGGGTCCAGCGACGTCACCCTGTTCTGGTTGTTGAACACGGTCAACCGTGCCCACCCGCAGTTAGCTCATCTGCTGGCTCACCCGCGCCTGCACCCGGAGCGCCTGTACCTGTTCCTCGCCGACCTGGCTGGCGGGCTGCTGACCTTCACCCTGGACACCCAGTTAAGCGACATCCCTGAGTACGACCATCAAGACCCTGCAGCATCATTGGTGAAACTGGACGAGATGATCCGCGTAATGCTCGACAACGTCGTGCCCAACCAATGCATCGTCATCAACCTTACCCAGACCAAACCGTCGCATTGGCAAGGCCAGTTGCACGATCCACGCCTGGCCGAGGCGGACTTCTATATTGCCGTGCACGCCGACATGCCCGGCGCCAGCCTGCTGGAGCTGGTGCCCCGGGCGTTCAAGGTCGGCTCACCGGAAGACATCGAAGTGGTGGTCAACAGCGCCATGCCTGGTGTCACCCTCAATCATGCCGCCCGGCTGCCGAACGCGATTCCGGTACGCCTGGACAACCAGTACTTCGCCATCGAGCCGCACGGCAATGTGTATGAGCGAATGATCAATGCCCAGGCTATCTGCTTCTATGCGCCCAGCGCCTTTACCAACCTCAAGCTTGAACTGATGGCGGTGCTCAAATGACCGAAGCCGTATTGCAACAGGGCGCCGTCGCGGCCGCCAATGACAAACCGACACTCAAGGACCTGGTCCAGGACTTCATCAGCATGGCGCTGATCGTGCGTCGCGGGCGCCAGGTCACCTCGGTGCAGGCTTTCGAGGGCAGCGTCGAGCGCTTTTTCACCAACCTGGAGCGTGATGCCCGCGCCGCCAACTACAGCGTCGAGCAGGTCAAGGACACCCAATACGCGCTGTGCGCTTTCCTCGACGAAAGCGTACTGCGCTCAGGCGACAACGAACTGCGCCGGCACTTTGAACTGCAGCCGTTGCAGTTCCGCTATTTCGGCGTGCACCTGGCAGGTGAAGGCTTCTTCGAGAAAGTGGATGCGCTACGTGCCGACGTCAAGCAGAACATCGACGTGCTCGAGGTCTACCACCTGTGCCTGGCCCTGGGCTTCGAGGGCAAGTTCAGCCTCGGCCAGAAAGACCAGCTGCGCTACCTGGCCAATACCTTGGGCCAGGATATCGCCCGCTACCGCAAGGCGCCCAAAGCCCTGTCACCGGACTGGGCCCTGCCCGACCAGGTGTCGCAGATGCTGCGCCATGAAGTGCCGCTGTGGGTGTATCTGGCGCTGATCGCGCTGGTCTGCATCGCCGTGTACCTCACACTCGACTGGTTGCTGGACAAGGACGTCGCCGCCCTGTCCGAACAAATCCGCCAGCTGTTCAGTGCCTGAGCACACGTCAGGTAGCCGAGTCAGGAAGACATGAAAACATTACTGCGTCTGTTGAAAAGTTTCTGGGTGCTGCTGCCATTGCTGTGGCTGGCCAGCCTGTTGATTTGCTGGCTGGCCGCGCCGCTGGTGCCGTGGCTGCGTCATCACGTGCCGGAAGCGCTGGCAATCATCAGTGCCTGCTTCCTGCTGGTGATTGTGCTGCGCCAATATCAGCGCATCCGTGCCGAGCACAACCTCGAGAACCTGCTGCAAATCGAGGTCGACCGCTCGTGGAATGCCACCGGCGAGTTCCGTGACCAGCAGGTACTGCGCGAGCGCCTGAAGCACGCCATCGCCATGCTGCGCACCGACCGCTCTGCCGGAGGCGGCGGCAAGGCCGCGCTGTCCGATCTGCCCTGGTACCTGGTGGTTGGCATGTCGGCTGCAGGCAAGACTTCGCTGCTGACCCATTCCGGCTTGTCGGCCAGCATTGCCACGGCCAACGACAGTGAAAGCGGTACCCAGCACTGCGACTGGTACTTCAGCCCCGATGCCGTGATGATCGATACCGCCGGGCGCTACCTGCGCGACGACCAGTCGGCCAGCGAGTTCTCGGCCTTTCTGCGGATGCTGCGCAAGCAGCGCGGCAAGGCGGCGATCAATGGCCTGGTCCTGGTGGTAAGCCTGCCCGAGTTACTGGCGGCCAACAGCGATGAGCGCAATGCCCTGGCCAACCAGTTGGTGGCACGGGTCGAAGAGTACGCCGAATGCCTGGGCGCCAACCCGCCGATCTACCTGATGCTGAGCAAGACCGACCAGTTGCCGGGGTTCAGCCAGGCATTTGAGGGCCTCGACCTGCACGAACGCCAGCAGCCGCTGGGCATGACCTTTGGCCTGTCGGAAATCCGCAACAATGGCCTGCACGCCGTGCTGCAAACGCGGCTGAAAAACCTGCAAGGCCGCATTCGCCAGCACGTCGACGCACAGATGATCGCCCTCGGTGCCGAAGCCGATAGCACCCTGTTGAACTTCCCGCAGTATTTCGCCGCCCTCAGTGAAGTGCTCGAACCCTTCCTTGACCACTTCACCCAGGGCCATCGCGGTGGTAATCCGCTATTGCTGCGGGGCCTGTACTTCACCAGTGCGCTGCAGACCGGGCAGCAGCTGGGGCAGGTTTATGAAGACGTCATCGCCGATGAGTTCGCCCTGCAGGCGGCCTACGACGAGCGCGTCGAAAGCACCATCAAGGCCGTCGGTAACCGCAGCTACTTCATCACCGACACCTTCCGCCGGGTGATCTTCCCGGACCGCGACCTGACTTTGTACCAGTCGCGCCAGGGTAGGCCGGCCGCGTTCAGCCCTCTGTTACTAGGCCTGGCCGTCGCCACGGGGGTTGTGTTCATCGGCTGGCAGGCTCTGTCGTTCATCAACAACCGGCAATGGCTCGAAGGCCTGCGCGGGCAACTGGCGCAGATCGAACAAGCGCAGGAGCGCGAGCAACTGCTGGCTGCCGGCAAGGGGTTGGAAGTGCTGCGCGAACAGATGGCGATCGTCGAAGCCCATCGCCTGCAAGGTGTCCCGCTGCAATTGGCTGCCGGCCTCTACCATGGCGAAGCGATCCACCAGGTGAGCAGCACCGCTTACCTGGCACAATTGCGCAGCCAGGCGCTGGAGCCGATCGCCCGCAGCCTGCAAGTGCAGATGCGCGCGTTCAACACCTTCGCCAACGGCATCAACCAGGCCCTGGAGTTCACCCCCGCGCCGCAGCCTAAAAAACGCGGCGGCAAGGCAATCGCCGCTGCCGTGGCTGCCAAGGCCGCAGCAGTCGACACCCGCCTGGGCGCCTACGCCGCCAAGGTCAACCTGGCCACGGCCAGCGATGCTGCCGAGCTGTCTGCCACTACCGGCGGCCTGTCGTTGTCCGAAGAAATGCTTGGCCGGTTGAACGAACAACAGGTGGCCTCGATCATCGAGGCCTACAACACACTCAAACTGTACCTGCTGGTGACCGAACCCCAGGCTCACCCGGACCCGGCCTTCGTCGCTGCGAGCCTGCCCCAGGCCTGGGCCGGTGCAGCAGCTGAAGGGTCCCCGGCCGACACCCGGGTAATCGAAGAAAACGTGCCGCTGTACGTGCAACTGCTGGAGCAAGGCCAGGCGCCCGCGCTGCCGCGCAACGAGCAGTTGATCAACGAAACCCGGCAGAACCTCAAGGCATTCATGATCTCCAGCTCCCTGGTCGATCGCGAATACCTGCGCCTGCAACTTGAGTCGAGCCGCCAGTTCCCATCACTGAGCCTCAACGACCTGGTCCCGCAACCTGGCCGCGCGCTGTTGTACAGCTCCGCTGGCATACCGGCAATCTACACGCGCCAGGGCTGGGACACCTTCGTCAAGCCCGAGCTGATCAAGCTGGTGTCGGGCAACCTGCGCAACGAGTCGGACTGGGTGCTGGACGGCGAAGGCGGCGATGCCGTCGTGCAAAAAGCCAACTTCGTGCGCGAGTTCATGGCCCGCTACAAGCGCGACTACACCCAAGCCTGGTACAAGATGGTCCGCAGCGTCGGCATGCGCCACTTCGCCGACCTGGCCTCGGCCACCGATCAACTGGGCCTGCTCAGCGATGTGCAGAACTCGCCGGTAAAGAACCTGCTGGCTGCGGTCAATGACAATACCCGGTGGGACCTGCCTATCAACACTGCGATCCCGGCCCCAGGTGCCGCCCGCGATGACGGCTTCTGGAGCAAGGTCACCGGCCTGTTCGATGCCGATCACGCGCTGCCCGCCAACGTCGCCCCGGCCCTGCCGGCGGTGGATGACGGCAGCCTGGCCAAGCGTTTCGAGCCGGTGGCGCGGGTGTTCGCCGAGAACAACGCAGAAGGCGCCGACAGCACCATCATGGACCGCTACCTGGCTGCGCTGCGCAAGCTCAAGGTGCGCATGAACAACATCCAGCGCTCGCAGGATGTGGGCAAGAGCAGCAAGCAGTTGATCAGCGAGACCCTGGAAGGCCAGCCGAGCGAAGTCACCACCGTACGCAATTATGTGGAAGGCAGTGTCGACACCAGCCAGGACGGCCTGTCCCGCTCCTTGCAGGGGCTGTTCAGCCTGCCCATCCAGTACGCCTGGGCCACCCTGCGCGACCCGGCCGGCCAGCAAATCGCCAAAGCCTGGGCGCAGCAGATCGCCAAACCGTGGGAACAGGTCATGGCGCACCGTTACCCCATTGCCGGTGGCAGCAACAACGAAGCGTCGGTGAAAGACCTGCAGCGCTTCGTCGACCCGCAAAGCGGCCTGCTCCCGGCGTTCAAGCGTAACGAAATCGGCAACCTGGCCGGCGGTGAAGGCCTGGGCGTGGGCGACAACAAGGGGCCAGCGCTGGTCAACCCCGGCATGCTCAACAGCATCGACAAGGCCAGCTCGGTTGGCCAGGTGATCGCCAGCCTCTCGGACCGTGACAACGGCTTTGAGATCATGCTGGAGCCTTCGGCCAACTTCACCGATATCGTGTTCACGCTCGATGGCCAGGAACAGCACTACCGCAATGGCCGCAGCAGCTGGAACCGCTTTGCCTGGCCGGCCACCAGCAACGCCCCGGGCGCACGCCTGGACGTCGTTACCCTCAGCGGCGCACGGGTTACCGTGTTCGACTTCCCGGGCCGATGGGGCCTTCTGCGCATGAACGAAAGCGCCCGCGTCGATGACCTGGACGGCATTCAGCAACGCTTTAGCTGGAACACTGCCAGTGGCCGCGTGAGCCTTGTTGTACGCAACTTCGGTGGGGTCAAGCTGACCGACCTGGGCAACGTCAAGGCCCTGAGCGCCCTCAACGACAGGGGCGCGCAATGATCGGTTGCTTCGGCAAGCTACCGACGAGCGCGGACTTCGTCAGCCTGCACGGCGCGACGGAGGAAGCCTGCGAGTTCGACGCCTGGTTGCAATCATCGCTGGTGGCCATGCGCCACCGCGATGACTGGCAAGCGTTGTTCGACACGCTACCGATGTGTTTTTTCAACTACCGCGCACGCAACGGCAACTGGCTGCTGGGCGGCCTGCTCAGCTCGCGCGATGCCAGCCAACGGCGCTACCCGTTCTTTATCTTCCAGCTGATCAAGGGCGAGGAAGGTATTGCAGGGGTCAACCCGTTCACCCTTGGCGAACTGTTCAGCGCGCAGATCAAGCCTTTGCTGCATCAGGCCGTGCAAGGCGCCGATTGCGCCAGTCTGTTCGAACGGATCAAGGCCTTGCGCCCGCTGCAGGGCCAGGACCTGCACCTGTTCCGCCGGGTTCATGCCAAGTTCCTGCACGACTTCAGCTTTGCTGATGTCGCCCGCGCCCTGCACGGTTCGTGGCCGGGCTTCGACAGCGCCACCGCGCTCGCTCACCTGAAAGACAGCAGGGGCTCGCTGCACGGCGACTTTGCGGGCGGTATTGAATTGCCACTGCCGGCAGAACGCGGCCTTAAAAATCCTGTTGCCGATCTGTGGCTGACCTGGCTGACACGCATGAGCGGTAGCCATGGCGTGCCAGCGGTAAGCCTGTTGGCCGATGACTTCATGCACCCGCGCCTCTACTGCTTCCCGTCGCGCCATGCCAACTGTGCATACCGACTGCTCAGTGGCTGCGCTGACAACGGTGAGCACCTGAAATTGTTGAGCCCACTGACAGGTGCGCCACAGCTGCACGATTACGACCGACCTCTTGAACACGTCATCGACCAGTTCGTCGATGCACTGGATGCGACGCCTGTATGAACAAGATCAAGTACTACTGCCTGCGCTACCAACCCTACCTGCTGGGGGTGGCGTTCTTCCTGGCGATTTTCCTGGTCTGGGCCATTGGCCGTGCCTTCGGCTTCGCCTCGCTGCACAGCTTGCTCGCAGGTATCGGCGTGTTTCTGTTGCTGTCTGCGGGCTATGTACTGCTGCTGTACCGCGGTGTCGGCCAGCACCACAACCTCGAAGGCTTGCTGCGTGACGACGCTGACCAGGCCGTACTCAGCGCCACCCCGGCCGACCGCGAAGAAGTCAGCCTGTTGCGCGAGCGCCTGCTGCAGAGCATCGAGCGCCTGCACAGCAACAAGCCCCGCGGCGCCTCGGCCAAGGACGCGCTGTATGCCCTGCCCTGGTACTTGGTGATAGGCCAGCCGGCCGCGGGCAAGAGCACCATGATCCTGCAGTCGGGCCTGAACTTCCCCTATGCCGAGCGCGAAGGCGCAAGGGTGGCGGGCCTGGGCGGCACGCGCAACTGCGACTGGTTTTTCAGTTCCGAAGCGGTGCTGCTGGACACCGCCGGGCGCTACATGAACAGCCCGGAAGAAGCCGGTAAATGGCGCGGTTTCCTGCAGCTGCTGCGCCAGCATCGCCAACGCCGTCCCCTCAACGGGTTGATCGTCAGCGTCAGCATCGACGACATCCTGCATGGCTCGGCCGAGGACCAGGAACGCGTGGCCAAGCGCCTGCGCGAACGCATCCAGGAAAGCTGCGCCCTGCTCGAAGTGCGCCTGCCCATCTACCTGGTGTTCACCAAGTGCGACCTGATACCCGGGTTTACAGCGTTCTATCGCCAGCTGGACGACGCCTCACGTGGCGAAGTGATGGGCAAAACCTTCTCGCACAAGGGTTACGAACAGGCCGACTGGGGCCAGCGTTTCGGCAAGGCCATGGACGAGCTGACCGGTTATTGGCGGCAGGTGGCAGGCCAGCAGTTGGTGCAACAGGACATTCAGGTGACTCGGCAGAACAACGCTGCTTATCGGTTCCCGCTGGAGCTCGCCGCCCTCAAGCCGCGCTTGCAGCAGTTCGTCGACAGCCTGTTGCGTGCCAACCCGTACCAGAGTGCCGAAATGCTGCGTGGTTTCTATTTCACCGCCGCGCTGCAAGCCGACGAGGCCCAGTGGGGCAGCCACGGCCAGCATGTGGCCGAGCGCTTCGCACTCGAACACGCCGCAGGTGCTGCCGAAGCTGGCAGCCAGCCGGCGCCGCTATTCATCAATAGCCTGTTCCGCAAAGTCATCATCCCCGACCAGCACCTGGTGGCGCTGTACACCAGCAACCATCGCGAGCGGCGGCGCAAGGCCGGGTGGGTTGGCGCCGCCGGCCTGGCGGCCCTGGTGCTATGCAGCCTGTGGGGCTGGTCGTACCTGAACAACCGCGCCACCCTGGCCAGCATTGCCGGCGAACTGGCCCAGGCCAAGGCCGACGACCAGGCTGCCAGCGGCCAGTACACCGCCTGGCGTAGCCTCGACCGGTTGCGCTTCTGGGCCGCGCACTACTATCAGCAACACCATGAGCAGGGCGTGCCGCTCGGCATGCGCCTGGGCCTGTACCAGGGCCATGAAGTCGAGCCGCTGCTGCGCAGCCGCTACTTCGCCACGTTGCAGAACGTGATGCTCAAACCCACGGCCGACAACCTCACGCGAACCCTTTACCTGTTGACCACGCTCAAGGTCTACCAGCGCAACACCCGCGAGTTGCAGCCGGTGAGCGGTGTTGACAGCGTCGAGGCCGAGGCGCTGCCGCATGACAACCGCGCCCAGTCGATCGCTGATTTCGGCAAGGCCACCCTGGACACCTATGTGATGCTGTCCCCGGCCCAGCGCGAAAAGGCCGACCCGGCGTTCCTCAAGGCGCACCTGCCGGACTACTGGTACCCGGCTATCGCCCGCCACACCGGCCAGCGCATGACCGCAGCCGGTAGCGAAGCAGACAGCAACCAGGACTACCTGTACGCAAGCCGTCAGATCACTTTCTACAGCGACCAGATCCGTGAGCCAGATGTGCCACGCATCCTCGACAACGCCTTCCTGATGTCCAGTTCGCGTAACTACATCGACAGCCTGCGGGCCCAGTCGCTGCGCTCGATCGAGACCATCACGCTGGAATCCGACACCCTTTTCGCTTTCGGCCGCGCCGACTTCCAGAGCCTTAGAACCGAAGGCCAGGGCCAGCTTAGCGCGATTGCCAGCAAGCTGCTGAACACCCCGAACATCGGCAAGATCGTCATCTCGGGCCACGCCGACCAGTTGGGCGACAGCCAGGGCAACCTGCAGGTTTCGAAACAACGGGCGCAAACCATACGCACCTATCTCGTCGGCAAGGGCGTGCCTGCCGAACTGGTGGTTGCACAAGGCGAAGGGAGCCGCAAGCCATTGGTCAATTGCGACATGCAGCAACCGCGAGCGCAATTGATCAAGTGTCTTGAACCCAACCGCCGGGTGGAAATCGAAGTGCGTGGTCTGAACTGAGCCATGCCGCAAGAACCGGTCGCCCAGGCCTCACAGGAGGAGGCCTGGGGGGCGGCAAGCTACCTCTGCCGGCGTGCCCGGCGAGGTCAAAACCAAGGGGTGCATGAGCAACCCTTTACATGTTGTTAATGGAGAGTTTCACAATGGCATTTGACGCGTATATCCAAATCGACGGCATCCCGGGCGAAGTACTGGATGACAAACACAAGGACTGGATCGAAGTGCTGGGCTACGAGTACGGCGCCACCCAGGCTACCTCGGCAACCGCCAGCTCCTCGGGTGGTGCGTCGTCCGAGCGTGTTGCCCTGAGCGACTTCAAGATCCGCAAAGCCGTCGACAAGGCTTCGGCCAAGCTGTTCGAGCACTGCTGCACCGGCAAGCACATCGCCAAGCTGAAACTGAACGTCAACCGTGCAGGTGGCGATAAAGTCACCTACCTGACCATCGACATGGAAGAAGTCGTGGTCTCGTCGGTGAAGTTCGTTGCCGGTGGCAACCAAGGGGGTGAAGACAAGGCCGTCAGCGACCTGCCAATTGAAGAAATCAGCTTCAACTTTGCCCGTATCAAGACCACCTACACCCAGCAGAACCGCACCGACGGTCAGGCCGGCGGCAACATCGTCGGTGGCTGGGACCGCACCGCGAACAAAGTGTTTGCCTAAGCAGGTGACAAACATGGGCCGCTTCGGCGGCCTGAACCAGCAGCGCCGCCAGGTCTTCTGGCGCGCTGTTCATTAGCCATGTCCAGAGTGTTATATGCCTGAAATCCTCAATGACCTTTCGCTGGCCACGCTGGCCGCCCCCATCGAGGGTGGCAGTGGCGAAGACTTGAGCTTCTCTGCCTTGTTCGACCAGATCAAGGAGGCACGCCGGGCCGACCCTGACTACCTGACACAGGGCGACTGGCAAACCGACCTGAAGACTGCCAACTGGGAGCAGGTGATCGACCTGTCGGCGCAAGGGCTGGCGGAGCAGAGCAAAGACTTGATGCTGGCGGCCTGGCTCAGTGAAGGGCTGGCTCAGCGCGAGCACTTCAAAGGTATCACCTTTGGCCTGGAGCTGACCGAACGGGTTCTGGACGCGTTTTGGGAGACGCTGTACCCAACCCTGGAAGACGGCCTGGATGAGCGCGCAGCGCGGCTGTCCTGGCTCAAGACCACGCTCAGCGACATTGCCGGTGGTTTGCCCATTACCCAAGGGCAGAATTTTGGCGTGTTGCGCTATGACGAATCACGCCACGTAGAAAACCTCGCCTTGCAAAACCCCAAGGCAATGCAGACAGCGCTTAACGAAGGCAAGATCAACGCCGAGATTTTCCAGCGCTCGGTAGCACTTAGCGACACCGATCACCTGCGCGCCAAGGCCTTGGAGATTGCCACCAGTCTCAATGCATGCAAACGCCTGCAGGCTACGGTAGACCGCCTGTTCGAGCGCGAGGCACCCAGCTTTGCCAGCCTTGCCGACATGCTCTCGCGTGCCAGCCAGCTGGCGGAGAAATTGCTCAAGGACCGCGGTGTCGAGCTGCACCCCACCCTCCTCGAGGAGCAGGAGCCAGAGGCCATCGCGGCCAACGCACAATCAGCAGGTGAACACATGGATACACGCCCACCGGCGACTGCGCCAGCCGCCATGCGCACCACGCCGCTGACCCGCGACGAGGCGTTTACCATGCTTGCGGGCATTGCCCAGTACTTCAAGCAGAGCGAACCGCAAAGCCCGGTACCCTACCTGATAGAACGTGCAATAAAGTGGGGCAACATGCCGCTGGAAGGCTGGCTCAGTGATGTGATCAAAGACAACAATGTCGTGGACAACATCCGTGATGTGCTAGGCACCCGCTAGAATGCTGTTACTTTGACGGCCACTCCCCCAACGTTCAAGGATCGCCGCATGCGTCAGCGCCCTACCTCGCCAACGGGTTTTGTTCGAGTCCGTGGCGCCCGCGAGCACAACCTGAAGAACATCGATGTGGATGTGCCCCGCGATGCTTTGGTGGTATTCACCGGCGTGTCCGGCTCGGGCAAGTCTTCACTGGCTTTTTCCACGCTGTATGCCGAAGCCCAGCGTCGCTATTTCGAATCGGTGGCACCCTACGCCCGGCGCCTGATCGACCAGGTTGGCGTGCCAGACGTGGATGCCATTGACGGCCTGCCGCCGGCGGTTGCGCTGCAGCAGCAACGCGGCACGCCCAGCGCACGTTCCTCGGTGGGTAGCGTGACCACCCTGTCCAGCTCAATCCGCATGCTCTACTCGCGGGCCGGCCACTACCCGGCCGGGCAGGCGATGCTGTACGCCGAAGACTTTTCACCGAACACGCCCCAGGGCGCCTGCCCGGAGTGCCACGGCCTGGGTCGGGTTTACGAGGTGACCGAAGCAACCATGGTCCCCGACCCGTCGCTGACCATCCGCGAGCGCGCGGTGGCGGCGTGGCCGATGGCCTGGCAGGGGCAGAACCAGCGCGACATCCTGGTAACGCTGGGCTATGACGTCGACATTCCCTGGCGCGACCTGCCGCAAGCGCAGCGCGACTGGATCCTGTTCACCGAGGACACGCCCACCGCACCTGTGTATGCCGGCCTGACCCCGGCACAGACCCGCGAAGCGCTAAAGCGCAAACAGGAGCCCAGCTACCAGGGTACGTTCATGGGCGCCCGGCGATACGTGCTGCATACCTTCATGCACTCGCAAAGCGCGCAGATGCGCAAGCGCGTGGCCCAGTACATGCGCCCCAGCCCCTGCCCGCTGTGCCAGGGCAAGCGCCTGAAGCGCGAGGCACTGGGCGTGACGTTCGCCGGCCTGGACATCGCCGAGCTGTCGCACCTGTCGTTGCAGGCGCTGGCCGAGGTATTGCGCAAGGTGGCGGCAGCGGACTACCTGACCCAAAAACAGGATGCGCTGACGGTAGAAAAGCGCCTGGCTGCCCAACGCATCGCCAACGAGTTGCTCGAACGCATCGATACACTGCTCGACCTTGGCCTCGGTTACCTGGCCCTGGAGCGCAGCACTCCGACCTTGTCCTTCGGTGAGCTGCAACGCCTGCGCCTGGCCACCCAGCTGAATTCGCAGCTGTTCGGCGTGATCTACGTGCTCGACGAGCCGTCGGCCGGCCTGCACCCGGCCGACAGCGAAGCGCTGTTCGAAGCCCTGCAGAGCCTGAAGCAGGCTGGCAACTCGGTGTATGTGGTGGAGCACGACCTGGACACCATGCGCCGCGCCGACTGGCTGGTGGATGTAGGGCCAGATGCCGGCGAGCATGGCGGCACCATCCTCTACAGCGGCCCGCCCGCAGGCCTGGCCGAGGTCGAGCCGTCGCGCACTCGCGCCTACCTGTTCAGTGCCCCGGCCCGGACCACGCGTGAGCCCCGGCAGGCCCGCGACTGGCTGAAGCTTGAAGGCATCACCCGCAACAACCTGCAAAACGTCAGCGCCGCCTTCCCGCTTGGCTGCTTTACCGCCGTTACCGGTATTTCCGGCTCGGGCAAGTCCAGCCTGGTCAGCCAGGCCCTGCTGGACCTGGTGGGCGCGCACCTGGGCCATGCCGAGCAACGTAGCGAGCCCGAAGAACAAAACCTGGAAGACGAACCTGAACGGGCCAGCAGCGGCCATGTGAGTGCGGGGCTTGGCAGCATAAAGCGCCTGGTGCAGGTCGACCAGAAGCCGATCGGCCGCACGCCTCGCTCCAACCTGGCCACCTACACCGGCCTGTTCGACCATGTGCGCAAGCTGTTCGCCGCCACCGATCAGGCCAAGGCCCAGGGCTA
This sequence comes from Pseudomonas sp. BP01, assembly GCF_022760795.1. Lineage (NCBI taxonomy): Bacteria > Pseudomonadati > Pseudomonadota > Gammaproteobacteria > Pseudomonadales > Pseudomonadaceae > Pseudomonas > Pseudomonas sp. BP01. The sequence continues at coordinate 54,818 of NZ_JAFBKA010000023.1, read as the reverse complement.
CGACGCCGGGCGCTTTTCCTTCAACGTCGCCAAGGGCCGTTGCGCCAACTGTGAAGGTGAAGGGTTTGTCAGCGTCGAGTTGCTGTTCATGCCCAGCGTCTACGCGCCCTGCCCGACGTGCCATGGCGCCCGCTACAACCCCGAAACCCTGGCGGTGAGCTGGCAAGGCATGAACATCGCCCAAGTGCTGCAACTGACCGTCGATCAGGCCCTGCAGGTATTTGCCGAACAGCCACCGGCGCGCCGTTGCCTGCAAGTGCTGCAGGATATCGGCCTGGGTTACCTGCGCCTGGGCCAACCAGCCACCGAACTGTCCGGTGGCGAAGCGCAGCGCATCAAGCTGGCTACCGAACTGCAGCGCACGGCCCGTGGGGCAACCCTGTACGTGCTGGATGAGCCCACCAACGGCTTGCACCCGCAAGACACCGACCGGCTGCTGGTGCAGTTGAACCGCCTGGTCGAGGGCGGCCACAGCGTGGTGGTGGTCGAACATGACATGCGCGTGGTGGCGCAGAGCGACTGGGTGATCGATATCGGGCCAGGGGCCGGAGATGCCGGGGGCAAGGTAGTGGTCAGTGGCACGCCGCAGGAGGTGGCCGGGTGTGCCGACAGCCGCACAGCGGCGTTTTTGGCCAAGGCCTTGTAGCGCCTGCGCATTGCCAGGTTCCACAAACGGCGCTTAGAATGCGATCAATTCTTAATTGCACCCCTTTTGCCGGAACCTTGCGCACGCCATGCCGCCCGCCGACCCTACCCTCAACCTGCAGGTCCAGACACTGTACACCGAGCACCATGGCTGGCTGCAGGGCTGGCTAGGGCGCAAACTGGGCAACGCCTGCGATGCCGCCGACCTGGCGCACGACACATTCGTGCGCCTGCTCAGCCGCCAGGGTAATCACTGCTTTGGCAACGAACCCCGGGCCTTGCTGACCCACATCGCCAAGGGCCTGGTGGTCGACCGCTGGCGCCGTCAGGATGTCGAGCGGGCCTATCTGGAGGCCATCGCCCATTTGCCGCAACCCGAGGTGCCCTCCCCGGAAACGCGCTGGCTGATCCTGGAAACCCTGTACCGCATCGACGCCATGCTGCGCGACATGCCGGCCCGGGTCCGCCAAGTGTTCCTGCTGTCGCAGTTGGACGGGCTGACCTATGCGCAAATCGCCGAGCAGTTGCAGGTTTCACTGATCACGATCAAGCGCGACATGCGCACGGCTTTCCTTGCCTGCCTGAGCATCGAGTGATGGAGCAGCGTATCGACCCGCTTATCCTTGGCGAAGCCGCTGACTGGCTGGTGCAGCTGCAATCGGGCACGGCCACCGAAGACGATCAGCGCGCCGTGCAGGCCTGGTGCCAGCGCAGCGCCCAGCACGCCCAGGCCTGGCAGCGTGCAGAGGCCATACTGGGTGATTTCCGCCGCCTGCCCACACCCGTTACCGGTGAAACCCTGCGCCGCCTCAGCCGTAACGGTGCAGTCAGCCGCCGCCAGGCCCTGCATCGCCTGGGGCTGTGGCTGCTGGCAGCACCGGCGGCCTGGCTGGCCTGGCGAGAAACACCCTGGCAGCATTGGACCGCCGATGCGCGCACAGCGGTCGGCGAGCAACGCGCGTTGACACTTGCCGACAGCAGCCAGGTGCTGCTGAACACCGACACAGCCATCGATATCACCTTCGACGCCCGACAGCGCCGCATCGACTTGCTGGCGGGCGAAATCCTGCTTACCAGCGCCAAGGACCCTGCCACCCCGGCTCGGCCACTGGTGGTGCGTACCCTGCATGGCCAGGCGACTGCACTGGGCACCCGTTTCAGCGTGCACCTCGATGGCCCGTTGACCCGGGTAGCCGTGCTCGAAGGCGCGGTCGAGGCCCGCCCGGTGCACGCCACCAGCGGCCTGCTGCTCCGGGCCGGCGAGCGCAGCGCTTTCGATGCCGACCGGGTACTGCCCGCCGCTGCGCTGGAAACCGGCGACCTGGCCTGGGAGCACGGCATGCTGCTGGCCCGTGACATGCGTCTGGCCGATCTGCTGCAAGCGTTGGCCCGCTATCGCCCCGGCGTGCTGCGCTGCCACCCGGCAGTGCGCGAGCTGAAGGTGTCTGGCGCCTTCCCACTGGCCGATACCGATGCCAGCCTGCGGCTGCTGAGCGACACCCTGCCGGTGACAATCCAGGGCCTGACCCGTTACTGGGTAACCGTAGAACCTCTCGCCTGACGCGGGCCCTGTAGGAGCGGCCTTGCGTCGCGATGGAGCGCGTAGCGGTCCCAGGTTCTGTGCCTTCTTGCAAGATTGCCGGGGCCGCTTTGCGGCCCATCGCGACGCAAGGCCGCTCCTACAGGGGCTGTGAATATTTCGGTGATACCTTTTCCTGCGTCGTCCGGTGATGAGTGCAGAACCTTCATTTTCTGCACCCACAGGACCCTCGCATGACGCCCCGCCAGACGTACCGCTTGCCTTTGAAGGCCCTGAGCCTTGCCATCGCCATGGCCGCCCTGGCCCCCACAGCAATGGCCGCCGATGCTACCTCGCGTACCTACCACCTGGCTGCCGGGCCATTGGCCGACGTGCTGGCGCGCTTTGCCGCCAGCGCCGGGGTACCGCTGTCGTTCGACCCGGCGCTGCTCAAGGGCGCACAAAGCCAAGGGCTGGACGGCAACTACAGCGTGCCGGAAGGCTTCGCCCGCCTGCTGGCCGGCAGTGGCTACAGCCTGATAACCACCGACAGTGGCGGCTACACCCTGGCGCCGACGGTAGACCTGGGCAGTGCTTTGGAGCTGGGCGCGACCACCATCAACAGCGACCTGGCTGCCAGCAGCGACACCTGGCAAGGGGGCCAGGTAGCCCGTAGCGCCCGGCTGGGCGTGCTCGGCGACCAGGCAATCAGCGACGTGCCGTTCAGCGTTACCAGCTATACCGCCAAAACCATCGCCGACCAGCAGGCCCGCACTTTGGGTGACGTGTTGCTCAATGACGCGTCGGTGCGCCAATCGGCGGGCTTTGGCAACTTTTCGCAGGTGTTCAACATCCGCGGTTTGCCGTTGAATACTGACGACATCAGTTACAACGGCCTGTACGGGGTGCTGCCGCGCCAGATAGTGACCACCGAGGCGCTGGAACGGGTGGAGGTATTCAAGGGGTCGAGCGCCTTCCTCAATGGGGTCGCGCCCCAGGGCAGTGGCATTGGTGGTGCCATCAACCTGGTGCCCAAGCGCGCCGAAGACACCCCCACTCGGCATATCACCCTCGACTACGCCACTGGCGACAACGTTGGCGGCCACCTCGACCTGGGCAAGCGTTTTGGTGAAGATAACCGTTTCGGTGCTCGCATCAACCTGGCCCAGCATGACGGCGGCACCGGCGTCGACGACGAGGCCCAGCACTCCACGCTGGTGGCCGTGGCCCTTGATTACCGTGGCGAACGGCTGCGCCTGTCCACCGACCTGGGTTACCAGAAAGAGCGCATCAACCAGGGCCGCGCCGTGATCTACCCCACCGGCAGCAAGGTGCCCCACGCCCCATCGGCGCGTGACAACTACTCGCAGGACTGGACCTGGTCGCAGCTCGAAGACACCTACGGCATGGTCAACGCCGAGTATGACCTGAACGACAACTGGATGCTGTACGCCGGTGCCGGCGCCAAGCACACCCGCGAAAATGGCGAGTATTCCTCGCTGTACATCAGCGACGACAACGGCACCGCGCGCGGTGGTTTCCTGTATTCGCCCCACGACGAGGACAACAAGAGTGCTGTCGCAGGGCTCAACGGGCGCTTTGCAACCGGCCCGGTCAGCCACCGGGTCAATTTTGGCCTGTCGGGCATGTGGGGTGAACAGCGCTCGGCCTACGAGGCGCTGGCCGCCAGCAAGCGCTATGACAGCAACCTGTACAACCCGGTGAAGGTGCCGCGCCCGACCGACACCTACTTCGGCAGCGACCTGCACGACCCGCGCATCGTCGGCAAGAACCGCAACAAGAGCGTTGCGTTGTCCGACACCCTGGGTTTTCTTGATGAGCGCGTGCTGTTGACCGTGGGCGTGCGCCGGCAATCGATCAGCGTCGACAGCTGGGCGACGGCCACAGGTGTGCGCAACACGCCTTACGATGAGTCGATCACCACCCCGGTGTATGGCCTGGTGATCAAGCCTTGGGAGCATGTGTCGTTCTATGCCAACCGCATCGAGGGCCTGGCCCAGGGCCCGACGGCACCGTCAAGTGTCAGCAATGCCAATGAAGTATTCCCGCCCAAGCGCAGCAAGCAGGTGGAGGCCGGGGTGAAGCTGGACTGGAACAGCTATGGTGCCACCTTGGGCGTGTACCGTATCGAGCAGCCAAACAGCGTCACCTACCGCGTTCCCGGGGCAGCGCTGGATACGTTCAGCATGGACGGTGAGCAGGTCAACAAGGGTGTGGAGCTGAACCTGTTCGGTGAGCCAGTGGACGGCCTGCGCCTGTTGACCGGTGCAGTGTTCATGCACACCGAGCAGAAGAACACCGCCAATGGCAGCAACGACGGCAACCGCGCTGCCGGCGTGCCGCGCTTCCAGTACAACCTGGGGGCTGACTGGGACGTGCCAGGCATTCAGGGCGCCGCACTCAGCGCCCGAGTATTGCGTACCGGCGGGCAGTATGTGAATGCGGCCAACAGCCTGAGCATCCCGGCCTGGACCCGGGTGGACCTGGGCGGGCGCTACCGCTTCAAGGTCGATGACAAGCAGGTGACGTTGCGGGCCAATGTGGAGAACGTGGCGAACAAGGCGTACTGGGCATCCGCGTCGACCTCGAACAACTACCTGACCCAAGGTACGCCACGGGTGCTGCGCCTGTCGGCCAGCGTGGACTTCTGAGCCTGGAGGCCGGGGCCTGTTTTAGCCTGTGCCGGCCTCTTCGCGGGTAAACCCGCTCCCACAGGTACAGCGCCAGCCTCAAGGCCAGTGTCATACCTGCGAAGAGGCCGGAGCAGGCTGTAACTGTTTTCTTTGCAGTTGCCGCTCAAGTACAGTCTCCCCCATGGACAAATACGCCCCCCGCCAGTGGCTCCCCCACGAAAAACCCAGCCTGCCGGGCTCACCCTCCACGCCTGTGCATTCGCCAGCCAAACGCCTGGCCTACGGGGTGGTCGGCCTGCTGGTGGCAATCACCGGTGGCCTGGGCAACGCGCTGGTCACCGCCAACCTGGTATTCCTGCAGGGCGCCCTGGGCGCGACGACCGCAGAAATGGCCTGGCTACCGGCCGCCTACGTCATGACCAACGTGTCCATCAACCTGCTGCTGGTGAAGTTCCGCCAGCAGTTCGGCCTGCGCGCGTTCACCGAAGTGTTCCTGGTGCTGTATGCCCTGGTCACCTTCGCCCACCTGCTGGTCAATGATCTCAACTCGGCCATCGCCGTGCGTGCGGCCCACGGCATGGTTGGCGCAGCGCTCAGCTCGCTGGGGCTGTACTACATGATCCAGGCGTTCCCCGCGCAATGGCGCCTGAAGGCTATGGTGCTGGGCCTGGGCGCCTCGCAGCTGGCGCTGCCGCTGGCGCGGATCTTTTCCGAAGACCTGCTGCAGATCGCCGAATGGCGTGGCCTGTACCTGTTCGAACTGGGCCTGGCACTGGCTGCGCTGGGCTGCGTCCTGATGCTCAAGCTGCCGCCCGGTGACCGCTTCAAGACGTTCGAGCCACTGGATTTTCTGACCTTCACCCTGATGGCCAGCGGCACCGCCCTGCTCTGCGCCGCGCTGTCGCTGGGGCGCATCGAATGGTGGCTGGAGGCGCCGTGGATCGGCGTGGCACTGGCGGCATCGATCGCCCTGATCTTCGCTGGCCTGGCCATCGAGCACAACCGGCGCAACCCGTTGCTGATGACCCACTGGCTGGGCAGCGGTGCGATCATTCGCCTGGCACTGTGTGTGGTGCTGATCCGCATGGTCACTTCCGAACAGTCCACCGGCGCGGTCGGTTTCCTGCAGGTGCTCAACATGGGCAGCGAGCAGATGCGCATGCTGTACTGGATCATGCTGCTGGGGGCGGTGGCTGGCCTGGCCAGCAGTGCCCTCACCATCAACCCCAACCACTTGGTAATCCCGCTGTTCGTCTCGCTACTGGCCATGGCCACAGGCGCGTTCATGGACAGCAGCTCGAGCAACCTCACACGCCCGGCACAAATGTACTTCAGCCAGTTCCTGCTGGCGTTCGGCAGCACCTTTTTTCTCGGCCCTTCGATGGCCCTGGGCATCAGCCATGTGCGCGCCAACCCGCGCAACCTGGTGAGTTTTTCGGTACTGTTCGGCATCTGCAACAACCTCGGCGGCCTGATCGGTGCGGCCCTGCTGGGCACCTTCCAGACCTGGCGCGAAAAGTTCCACTCCAGCCACCTGATGGACCGCCTCAGCTACCTCGAACCGTTGGTGACTGCCCGAGTCCAAAGCGGCGGCGCCGGTTACGGTGGCCTCATCGCCGACCCGGCGCTGCGCAACGAAGCCGGCATGCGTGTGCTGGCCACTGCTGCCACCCGCGAGGCGAATGTCATGGCCTACAACGATGTGTTCGTGCTGATCGGCAGCATCGCTATCCTGACCATGGTCTGGATCTCTATCCGTAGCACCTGGCTCTGGTACGCACGGCGCCAGAGCACCTCCACCGACTCCACCCCCGGCGCGCCCACCCGATGACCGACGACACCCGCACCACGACCACCACCGCCATCGCCGAAACCCCGGAAGGCACCACACCGCCCAGCGAGCCGACCAGCCCGGGGCGCTCGCGGCGGGTGCGCATCCTGTCAACAATCAGCTTCGCCTGCGTGGCCCTGGCCGGCATCCTGCTGGTGCTGTATGCCTGGCGCCTGCCTCCGTTCGGCAGCGCCATCGAAAGTACCGAAAATGCCCTGGTACGCGGCCAGGTGACCATCATCGGCCCGCAACTCAGTGGCTACATCGTCGACGTGCCGGTGCACGACTTCCAGTTCGTCAAGGCCGGCGACCTGCTGGTGCAACTGGACGACCGCATCTACAAGCAGCGCCTGGCCCAGGCCATCGCCCAACTGCAGCAACAGCAGGCGGCCCTGGCCAACAACCTCCAGCAGCGTAAAAGCGCCGAAGCCACCATTGCCCAGCGTCAGGCAGCCATTGGCGATGCTTTGGCCCAGGCAGCCAAGACCAAAGCCGACCTTGGCCGCAACCAGGCGCTGGTCAATGACGGCTCTGTATCACGCCGTGAACTGGATCTGGCCCGTGCCAGTGAAGCTGCTGCCGTCGCCAGCCTGGCCCAAGCCAGGGCGGCGCTGGAAATCGCTCGCCAGGACCGGGAAACGGTGGTGGTCAACCGGGCCGCGCTGCAGGCCTCGGTGGAGAATGCCAAGGCGGCTGTGGAGCTGGCGCGCATCGACCTCGACAACACCCGGGTCACCGCCCCGCGCGACGGCCAGCTGGGGCAGATCGGTACACGCCTGGGGGCTTATGTGAATTCCGGCGCGCAATTGATGGCGCTGGTGCCCGACACCGTGTGGGTGATTGCCAACATGAAGGAAACCCAGATGGCCAATGTACGCATCGGCCAACCGGTGAGCTTCACCGTGGATGCGCTCAACCACCTGAAGCTACACGGGCATGTACAGCAGATTTCGCCAGCGACCGGCTCGGAATTCGCCTTGCTGCAGGCGGACAACGCCACCGGCAACTTCGTCAAGATTGCCCAGCGGATTCCGGTGCGCATTACCGTGGATGCCGACCAGCCGGCTGCCAGGCACTTGCGGCCGGGGATGTCAGTGGTGGTCAGTATCGACACCCATAGCCAGGATTGATGTGGTTGCTGCCGGCCTACATCCACCAGGCCAGCACCACCGGCAACCAGGCAAACGACAGCACCGTGGAACACATCACCAGGTTCGCCACCTGCTCTGGTTCACGGTTGGCCCGCACCGCCATCAGGTAGTTGAACACCGCCACCGGCATCGCCGACTGCACCACCAGGACCGCGCGCTCAAGGCTGTCCATACCTAGCGCCGCCCCCACTGCCCAGCCCATCGCAGCCCCAAGGCCAATGCGCAAGCCGCCCAGCAACAGGCCACTGCCCACGTGACGCAGGCGAATGCTGGCCAGTGACACCCCCAGGGTCAGCAGCATCAACGGGATGGTCATGCCGCCCAGCAAATCTGCGGTGTTTGCCAGCCAGCGTGGTAGCTCGAAATCGAGAAAGATGATGGGCATGGCACCGGCCAGGCTGATAACGATAGGGTTGCGCAGCAGCGCCTTGAGCGAAGCCGCCGTGCCGGAAATGGCCATGCCGATGGTGAATTGCACGATCGACAGGGTCAGGAAAAACGCCACGGCCAGTGCCAGGCCGTGCTCACCAAAGGCGTACAGGCTTATCGGCAGGCCCATGTTGCCCGTGTTAGGGAACATGAACGCCGGCAGCAGTACTCGCCAATGCATGCCAGAAGCGCGACACACCAGCAACGCGGCCAGGGCCATGCCCAGGGTACACAGCAGGCAGGCCACGGCCATGCTGGTGAAGGCATCCGGGTTCAGCTCGGTGCGGCTGAGGGTGGACAGCACCAGCGACGGGGTACCGACGGTCATCACTACCCGGGCGATGAAGTCGGTGGGGTAGTCCAGGCCCTTGCGGGCCCAGGCAAAGCCGATGCCGGCAACGATGAAAACCGGGGCCAGGACTGCGAACAACGACGCGAACATGATGGGCCTTCCTTGGTGTGGGTTCAGCATTATGCAGCAGTCCGTGAGATGACCGGGGCAGCTTTGCAGCCCAATCGCCGGCAAGCCAGCTCCCACAGGAAGCGTGTTATTTCCAAGGCATGTGCAATACCTGTGGGAGCTGGCTTGCCGGCGATTGGGCCGACCAGCGGCCCCAGGATGTCTGCCCAAGACACTTTCATGTCGCCCTTGGACTGCGGCGTCTCGTCGCATACCCGTGCCCCTTGGGCAAAAGCTTCCAAGCCCGTAGAATCCCGCTTCCTTTTCGCCCGTCGCCTTGAACGGTGGCAACCCGCAGCAATGACAGAGTCCGTGCCTGAACACATGAACGCACATGTGAAATAGGCTCAACCCTCCCCGCCCGGCCCATTCCCAAAGGGGCCAGCGGTTGAGTCTTGCCCAGGTCGCATCCGTGTCGCCACTCGCCCCCTTGTAGGGTCGAGCCGGTGTGCGCGTCCGAGAAGGCGCTCATTCCGCTCATCCAACTAGAGGTTCGTATGTCTCCGCGTTTGCTGGCCATGGCGCTGGCGCCCCTGCTCGGGCTGTTCATCATTGCCCTGGGCAACGGCTTCATGTCTTCGCTGACCACCCTGCGCCTGGGCGCTGCCGGTGAATCGGCCACCACCATCGGTGTTGTCTCGTCGACCTACTTCATCGGCCTGACCCTGGGTGCCATCTTCAACGACCGGCTGATCTTGCGCATCGGCCATATCCGCGCCTACACAAGCTTTGCTTCGCTGATCGCCGCGACCATCCTGCTGCAAGGGCTGTTTTATGACGTCACCTGGTGGTCGGTGCTGCGCCTGATCAACGGCTGGGCAGCAGTGGGCGTGTTCCTGGTGATCGAAAGCTGGCTGCTGCTGGCCGGCGACGCGAAAATCCGCGGCCGCCTGCTGGCGCTGTACATGATTGCCTTCTACGGCGCCGGGGTGATTGCCCAGGCAGGCCTTGGCGAAATCACCCAGCTTGGCGACACCGCCCCCTTCATGCTGGCAGGCGTGCTGGCTGCGCTGTCGGTGCTGCCCATCGTGATCCTCCCGCGGGTATCGCCACTGCTGGACCAGGTCGAACCCCTCAAACCGCGCCAATTGCTAGGTGTGGCGCCGTCTGGCCTGGTGGGCTGCTTCGGTTCGGGCGTGGCGATTGCCGGCATCTATGCCCTGCTGCCGCTGTACCTGCAGCGCATCGGCCTGGCGGTCGGCGAGGTCGGCAACATGATGGCCTGGGTGATCCTCGGCGCCATGCTGCTGCAATACCCGGTGGGCCGCTGGTCTGACCGCAAGGACCGCCAGGATGTGCTGATTGCCCTGGCTGCACTGTGCGTGGTGTTGTCGCTGGTCACGGTATTCCTGCCGTCGGACTCGATCCTGCTGCCGGCCATGCTGTTCCTGCTCGGTGGTGGCGTATTCACGCTGTACCCAGTGGCAGTGAGCCATGCGGCCGACCGCGCGCCTTCCGATGCGCTGGTACCGATGATTCAAGGCTTGCTGCTGATCAACTCGCTGGGTTCGGCCATGGCGCCGGTGGCGATCTCGCCGGTGATGACCGAGTTTGGCGAGGCCGGGTTATTCTGGGCGTTTGTTGTGGTCAACCTGGCCATGGTCTGCTTCTTCATGTGGCGCCGCGGCAAGCGCCCGGCCGCTGAGCACCCGGCACCGTTCACCGCGTCGACCACCTTCTCGCCAACGGGTGCCGAGTTGCGGGTGACCGAAGACCTGATGCATGCGGCGCAGGAGCATCCACCGCTGGAGCCGGTCGAAAACACGGCGCCAGCACAGCGCTCGGAATCTCATTGATTCCAGGGCCGCTCTCACAGGAAATCGCATTTCCTTGTGGGAGCGGCCTTGCGTCGCGATTGGGCTGCAAAGCAGCACCGGAAATGACCACCCGTCGCCCAAAAGGCACCCCGCCACCCGTCGCCAGCCAAACGAATGACAGATCATCCGCAAAGGAGCATTCCCATGATCCGCATTCGCCCGCTTTCCCTGTGCCTGGCGCTGGCCTTGACCAGCCTCACCGGCACCACCTTCGCCGCCACCGACACCAACACCGACAGCCGTCCGCAAACCGACCAGTCTGGCGGCAAGACCGCCGGTGACGACAGCAGTGTCAACAGCCCCGGCAGTGGCCAGGACAACGACAGCAGCGGCACCGGCAGCAACAGCGATGCCGCCGACGGGGCCAGTGGCGGCTCCAACAGCACGGGCGAGGCGACCGGCTCTGGCGCCGGGCACACCGGCGGCACCGCCGAGGACCAGGACAGCCACTAAGGCTTGCCTCGGCTACACTGCGCCCCAACGCCCTGCCAAGGATTCGCCATGAACGTCAAACCGTGGCTGCTCGCCGCCCTGCTGCCTTGCACGGCGTTGGCCAACAGCAGCAACCAAGGGGCGCTGTCGATCAGTTCCTCGTCATTCACCGATGGTGGCGTGATCGCCCTGCAGCAGGTCGGGCCGGACCCGGCCTGCGGCGCAGGTGAAGAGCGCACCCCGCAATTGAGCTGGGACAACCTGCCCGCAGGTACCCGGTCGCTGGCGCTGATCATGTTCGACCCGGACGGCGGCAAGGGTATCGGCGTGGTGCACTGGGTAGCCTACAACATCGACCCGGAGCACGATGGGCTCAAGGAAGGCATGGCGGGGCTCAGTGGCCAATACGTGACTGTCGGGCGCAACTCGCGTGGCACCCTCAGCTACCGAGGCCCCTGCCCACCCGCAGGCGATAACCCGCACCATTACGCACTCACCCTGATCGCCACCGACCTGCCGTTAGGCACCCTGCCCGATGGCCTGGACCGCAATGGTCTATTGCAGTTGCTGCAAGGCCACGCATTGGGTGCGCAGAGCCTGGTCGGGCGTTACGGCCATTGAACCATCCAGTACAAAAATAAATGATCGACCCCATAGCATTTATCCATTGAATGGGCCGCCGTAACTGAAGTAAGCTCGGGCTCATTCACTGGAGAGCAACATGCCAAAACACGTCTGCAACCACGCCAACCACACCGGTCGCAACCTGCGCCCTGTGCTGGCCGTTGCCGGCTGCGTGGCACCTGCCAGCTATTACTTTGGGTATTGGTTTAGCCACTAGGCGCCGATACTCACACGGCGCCCACCTTCGAGGGGCCGCCGAACATGAGAATACTCAAACCCCCGGTCGGCTCCCCGACCGGGGGTTTTGCTTTTCAGGCCGTTGAACAACACCGATTCACATTGAGGACAGATTCATGAACTACGCCACTTATTACTACGCAAACACCTATGCCTGGCGATTTAGCCAATCCCGTTCGGGCCAGCCTGCCGCCTCCGATCGGTCCTCTACAGGTGGCAATGCAGCAGCCAATACGAATTCAACGATCTGTCGAACACCTCGATAGGGCCGACCACGCGGGCCTGAACCCGCCGTCCGCCCAGGGAAAAACGCCATGCAAGCTTCCAACCTCGCCCTGCCCCTGACCCAGCCGCAAGCAGCCAACACCACCGTCAGCAAGCGCCTGCCCAGCCCGCACCTGCTCAAGCAGCAAATGCCACTGTCCAGTGAACTGGCCCAGCAAGTTCAGGCCCACCGCCAGGCTATACGCAACATCCTCGAAGGCCGCGACGAGCGCCTGCTGGTCATCGTCGGCCCATGCTCGATCCACGACCCACGCTCGGCCCTGGAATACGCCGACCGCCTGGCCGCCCTCAGCCGCGAAGTCGGTGACAAGCTGCTGCTGGTGATGCGCGCCTACGTCGAAAAACCGCGTACGACCGTGGGCTGGAAAGGCCTGGCCTACGACCCGCACCTTGATGGCAGCGACGACATGCACTCGGGTATCGCACTGTCCCGCGGGCTGATGCTGAGCATGATCGAGCGTGGCCTGCCGGTTGCCACCGAGCTGCTGCAACCGATGGCCGCCGGCTACTTCGACGACCTGCTGGCCTGGGCTGCGATTGGCGCACGCACCACCGAATCGCAAATTCACCGCGAAATGGTCAGTGGCCTGGAACTGCCGGTGGGGTTCAAGAACGGCACGGACGGCGGCATCGCCATTGCCAGCGACGCCATGCGAAGCGCTGCCCACCCGCACCGCCACTTCGGCATGGATACGCAGGGCCACCCGGCAATCATCGAAACCCTGGGCAACCCGGACACGCATCTGGTACTGCGCGGTGGCCACAAAGGCCCCAACTACGATGCCAACAGCATCGCCATGGCCCGCCAGGCACTGGCCAAGGTGGGTATTCAGGCGCGGATCATGGTCGATTGCAGCCATGCCAACAGCGGCAAGGACCCGGCACGTCAGCCTGCAGTGTTCAACGATGTGCTGGAACAACGCCTGGGTGGCGACCGCTCCATTGTTGGCGTGATGATCGAGGGGCACCTGTTCGATGGCTGCCAGGCGCTGGGCAAGGGTGCACTCAAGTACGGCGTATCGATCACCGACGGCTGCCTGGGCTGGGCCTCGACCGAGACCATGTTGCGTGAGGCGGCACAAAAACTGTAAGCCGAAGGTTGCGAGCCTGGCGAGACATACCCCAGGCAAGTGCGCTAGGCTTGCCTTTTTACCCCAAGGAGCAGTACCCATGGCCCGTGCAACCGCCCGCCACATCCTGGTCAGCAGCGAAGACAAGTGCAACGAACTGAAAACCCAGATCGAAAAAGGCGCCGACTTTGCTGAAATCGCCAAAGCCAACTCCACCTGCCCGTCCAGCCGTCAGGGCGGTGACCTGGGCTCGTTCGGCCCGGGCCAGATGGTCAAGGAATTCGACACCGTGGTGTTCAGCGCCCCGGTCAACACCGTGCAAGGCCCGGTGAAGACCCAGTTCGGCTACCACCTGCTGGAAGTGACCAGCCGCCAGGACTGATTCACCCCTCCCGGTGATCAGACCCCCTGTGGGAGCGGGTTTACCCGCGAAGAGGCCAGACCAGACAACCTCGTTGCCTGCTCCGACGCATTCGCGGGTAAACCCGCTCCCACAAGTATTGTGGGGGCTTGTATTTTCGTGCATGGGCTTTACGGTCCAGGCCGCTCCCAGCCACGCCCTCACCGTCTACGACGAAGCCCCCCGCTACACCCCCAACTTCCAGCATTTCGACTACGTAAACCCAGACGCCCCCAAAGGCGGCATCCTGCGCCGCTCGGCCATCGAGATCGGCCAGTTCGACCATATCCTGCCGTATATCGACAAGGGCATCGGCGTCAGCGAGGTCGACGGCCTGCTATACGCGCCACTGGCGGTCCGCTCGTTCGATGAACCCTACACTGTCTATGGCCTGATCGCCCGAAACATGGAGCGTGGCCCGGAGGATGCCTGGCTGCGTTTCGAGATTGACCCGCGTGCCACTTTCGCCGATGGGAAACCGGTGCGCGCCGAGGACGTGCGTTTCACCTTCGAGCTGTTGATGAGCAAGGGCAGCCTCAAGTACCGCACCCAGTTCGCCGACGTGACCGGCGTAACCGTGGAAGGCCTGCGGCACGTGCGCTTCGACTTCAAGCCCGACCACGGCCGCACCCTGGCGCTGGACCTCGCCAGCCTGCCGGTGCTACCTGAACATGACTGGCAGCAGCGCGACTTCGCCAATGGTGCCGGCTTCGACAAGCCGGTCGGCAGCGGGCCGTACCGCATCGGGCGCATCGACAACGGCCGCAGCATCACCTTCGAACGCGACCCGACCTGGTGGGCGCGCAACTTGCCCGCCAGCCGGGGCCGCTACAATTTCGACCAGCTGCGCATCGAGTACTTTGGCGACACCGAAGTGGCGCGCCAGGTGCTCAAAGGCGGTGGCTACGACTATAACCGCGAGTTCTCCGCCACCGCCTACACCCTGGGCTACAACGGCGCGCAACTGGACGACGGCCGCCTGCAACGCGCCCACCTGGGCCCGGCCAAACCGCAGGTCGCCCAGGGTTTTGTGTTCAACCTCGACCAGCCGCAGTTCAAGGACCGCCGCGTGCGTCAGGCGCTGGGTATGCTGTGGGACTACGAGTGGAGCAACCGGCAGATGATGCGCAACCTGTACATCCGCCAGCAGAGCGTGTTCTCCAACACGCCGCTGGCAGCCCGCCAGCTGCCGGATGCAGGCGAACTGAAGCTGCTCGATCCGCTGCGCGGCAAAGTACCGGACGAAGTCTTCACCACCGTGTTCACCGCCCCGGTCACCGATGGCTCGGGGATTGTCCGCAAGCAGCAGTTGCAGGCCCTGGACCTGCTTGAACAAGCCGGCTGGCACCCCGAAGGTGACCGCCTGGTGAACAGCCAGGGCACGCCGCTGGCCTTCACCTTCCTCAACGGCCAGTCAGGCCTGGAGCGCCTGCTGCTGCCGTGGAAACGCAACCTGGCACAGATCGGCGTCACCCTGAACATTCGCAATGTCGATTCTGCCCAGTACGTCAACCGCCTGATGGCACGTGACTACGACATGATCGTCACCGGCTACCCGGTCACCCTGTCGCCCGGTGCCGAGCTGTACAACTACTTTGGCTCGGCAGCTGCCCACGACCCCGGCTCGAACAACCTGATGGTGTTGCAGGACCCGGCCGTGGACCAGCTGATCGACGGCCTGGTGCGCGCCGACACCCAGGCCGACATGCTGAACCACGCCCGTGCCCTGGACCGGGTGCTGCAATGGAACTACTACTGGATCCCCAACTACTACCCGCCGGGCAGCTCCACCGCCTGGTGGAACCGCTTCGGCCTGCCCAAGGTCCAGGCCGCCTATGACGAAGGCCTGGACACCTGGTGGGAGGTAAGCCCCACCCCGTTGACCAACGTGCAAATGGCCGAACGCCGGAAGGCCGCGCCATGACCACCTACATCCTGCGCCGCCTGTTGCTGATCATCCCGACGCTGCTGGCGATCCTGCTGGTCAATTTCGTCATCGTCCAGGCCGCGCCGGGTGGCCCGGTGGAACAGGCCGTGGCGCGCCTGCAAGGCCTGGGTGGCGGCGCACCCGGCGCCCGCGCCGAAGTGGTGCACAGCGAGTTGCGGGCCACACGCGGCCTGGACCCGAAACTGATCGAAGAGATCAAGCGCCAGTACGGCTTTGACAAGTCCGCCCCCGAACGCCTGTGGTTGATGCTCGGCCAGTATGCCAGGCTGGATTTTGGCAACAGCTTCTTCCGCGGCGCCAAAGTCACCGACCTGATCCTCGACAAGTTACCGGTCACCCTGTCGCTGGGTTTCTGGGCCACGCTGATCACCTACCTGGTGTCGATCCCGCTGGGCATCCGCAAGGCGGTGCGCCACGGCAGCCGCTTCGATGCCTGGAGCAGCGCACTGATCGTGATCGGCTACGCCCTGCCCTCGTTCCTGTTCGCCCTGCTGCTGATCGTGCTGTTTGCCGGCGGCACCTCGCTCAACTGGTTCCCGGTACGCGGGCTGGTCTCGGAAAACTTCGACGAACTCAGCCTGCTGGGCAAGGTGGCCGACTACTTCTGGCACCTGGTGCTGCCGGTGGGGGCCTTGGTAATTGGCGGTTTCGCCACCCTTACATTGCTGACCAAAAACGCGTTCCTCGACGAGATCTCCCGCCAGTACGTGGTCACCGCCCGCGCCAAAGGCCTGAGTGAGCGCCGGGTGCTGTACGGCCATGTGCTGCGCAATGCCATGCTGCTGGTGGTGGCCGGATTACCGCAGGCACTGATCACGGTGTTCTTCGCCGGGTCGTTGCTGATCGAGGTGATCTTCTCGCTCGATGGCCTGGGCCGCCTGAGTTACGAGGCCGCCGTATCGCGAGATTACCCGGTGGTGTTCGGCACCCTGTTCATCTTCACCCTGGCGGGCCTGTTGATCCGCCTGATCGGTGACCTGTCGTACACCCTGCTCGACCCGCGTATCGACTTTGACACGAGGGCGCACTGATGCTTTCCCCCGTCTCGCGCCGCCGCTGGCAACGCTTTCGCCGCAACCGCCTCGGCTGGGTCTCGCTGTGGCTGTTCGCCGGCCTTTTGCTGTTGTGCCTGTGCGCTGAGCTGGTGGCCAACGACAAGCCGCTGCTGCTGGGCTACAAGGGCGACCTGTACGTACCGGCGCTCAAGCGCTACACCGAACAGGCATTCGGCGGCCAGTTGCCGTTCCAGCCCGACTATCGCAGTGCCTATGTACGCCAACTGATCGCCGACCAAGGCGGCTGGATGCTGTTCGCGCCCATCCCGTTCAGCGCCGACACCCCCAACTACGACCTGCGGGTACCCACCCCCAGCCCGCCCAGCGCGAGCAACTGGCTAGGCACCGACGACCAGGGCCGCGATGTGCTGGCCCGGGTGCTGTATGGCACGCGGGTATCGCTGATGTTCGCCTTCGCCCTGACCGTGGTCAGCGTGTTTATCGGCGTCGCGGCCGGCGCGTTGCAGGGCTACCACGGCGGTTGGGTCGACCTGCTCGGGCAACGCCTGCTGGAGGTGTGGTCGGGGTTGCCGGTGCTGTACCTGCTGATCATTCTCAGCGGTTTTGTCGAGCCGGATTTCTGGTGGCTGCTGGGCATCATGGCGCTGTTCTCCTGGCTTGCCCTGGTCGATGTGGTGCGCGCCGAGTTCCTGCGTGGGCGCAACCTGGAGTACGTGAAAGCCGCACGCGCGCTGGGGCTTTCGGACAGCCAGGTGATGCTGCGGCATATCTTGCCCAATGCCATGAACGCAACGCTGACCTATGTACCGTTCATGCTGACCGGGGCGATCACCACCCTGACTGCACTGGATTTTCTCGGTTTCGGCATGCCGGCAGGCAGCGCCTCGCTGGGTGAGCTGGTGACCCAGGGCAAGCAACATCTGGAAGCGCCGTGGCTGGGCTTTACGGCGTTTTTTGCGCTGGCGGTGATCTTGTCGTTGCTGGTGTTTATCGGCGATGCCTTGCGCGAAGCATTTGATCCCCGAGGATGAGTTTTCACGCTCTGCCTTTATTTGATAAGGAGCTTTGCATGACCCTGACAGGCAAGACTGCACTCGTTACCGGCTCTACCAGCGGCATCGGCTTGGGTATCGCCCAGGTGCTGGCACGCGCTGGCGCCAATGTCGTGCTCAACGGCTTTGGCGACCCGGCACTGGCCATAGCCGAAATCGCCCGCCATGGAGTGAAGGTGGTTCACCATCCGGCCGACCTGTCGGACGTGGCCCAGATTGAAGCGTTGTTCACCTTGGCCGACCGCGAATTCGGCGGCGTCGACATCCTGGTCAACAACGCCGGTATCCAGCATGTAGCGCCGGTGGAGCAGTTCCCGCTGGAAAGCTGGGACAAGATCATCGCCCTCAACCTGTCAGCCGTGTTCCATGGCACGCGCCTGGCCCTGCCGGGCATGCGCACACGCAACTGGGGGCGCATCATCAACATTGCCTCGGTGCATGGCCTGGTCGGCTCGACCGGCAAGGTAGCCTACGTGGCAGCCAAGCATGGTGTGGTCGGCCTGACCAAGGTGGTGGGCCTGGAAACTGCCACCAGCAATGTCACCTGCAACGCCATCTGCCCCGGCTGGGTGCTGACCCCGCTGGTGCAAAAGCAGATCGACGATCGTGCTGCCAACGGTGGCGATCCGCTGCAAGCACAGCATGATCTGCTGGCCGAGAAGCAACCGTCGCTGGCGTTTGTCACCCCCGAGCACCTGGGTGAACTGGTACTATTCCTGTGCAGCGAGGCCGCAAGCCAGGTTCGCGGCGCCGCCTGGAACGTCGATGGTGGCTGGTTGGCCCAGTGATGGGCGGCCTGGGCCTGGCGGCGGGTTCGCATTCGTTTATCTGCAAGGAGGCCGTATGCGCCCTACCCCGATGACCGCAATTCTGGCCCTTACCCTGGCTGCCGCCGCGCCTGTGATGGCTGCCAGCCTGAAGGATGTCGCGCCCTACCCAGAGGCGGAAAAAGGCTTCACCCGGCAGGTCATCCACCTGCCGGCACAGGCCGATGAGTCGGCCTACAAACTGGAAATCCTCGCCGGCAAGACGTTGCAGGTCGACTGCAATCGCCAGCGCCTGGGCGGCAGCCTGGAAGAACGCACCCTGGAAGGCTGGGGCTACAACTACTACCGTCTGGACAAAGTCAGCGGCCCGGCCAGCACCCTGATGGCCTGCCCGGATGGCAAGAAGACCCAGGCCTTCGTGCCGGTGGTCGGTGACGGCTTCCTGCTGCGCTACAACAGCAAGCTGCCGGTGGTGGTGTATGTGCCCAAGGATGTCGAGGTGCGCTACCGCATCTGGTCGGCGTCGCAGGACGTGCAAAAAGCTAAAGTCGAATAACTACCGCGGTCCCTGTAGGAGCGGCCCATCGCGACACAAGGCCGCTCCTACAAAGCGAATCTATCAGGCATAATGCGCCCCTTTTTTTTGCGCCCCGAAGCTCAGGTACCCCATGAAAGCCCAAGCCCGCCACATCCTGGTCAAGACCGCTGACGAAGCCGAGAAGCTCAAACAGCGCATCGCCAACGGCGAGGCTTTCGACGTGCTCGCCAAAAAGTTTTCTATCTGCCCTTCCGGCAAGCGCGGCGGCGACCTGGGTGAAGTCCGCCCGGGGCAGATGGTCGGCGCCATCGACCAGGTGATTTTCAAGAAGCCTTTGCGTGTAGTGCACGGGCCGATCAAGAGCAAGTTCGGTTACCACCTGGTGCAAACGTTCTACCGCGATTGATAGCAGCGGGCCACCTGACATTTTTGCCAGTTGCCCCCTCACCAAACATTACATACAACTCTGGCAGGGCCGAAGCCGCCCCGCTGGCGTCGCTTCAGGTAGTGGACCCTTCAATGGCCCCGGAGACCTGCCTATGCGATGCCCCCGCTTGCTGCTGCCCTTCCCCCTGCTGGCACTGCCATTGCTGGCTCATTCCCAATCCCTGACGGTTACACCCGGTGAAACCCTGGGCGCCCTCGTGCAAACCGATGCCGCTGATGAGTTCATCCTCAGCGGCGGAACGGTCCAGTCATTGCAACAAGGCAATGGCGAAGACACCTTCACGATGTCTGGCGGCACGCTAGGGTCGTTGAACCAGGGCGGTGACATGGACACGTTCAACATGACCGGCGGCACCATCACGGGCGCTTTTGAAGACGGTGACACCGCGTGGTTCAAAGGCGGCAGCATTGGCCGAATCGACCTCAAGCTCGCTGACAACTTCCTCGAGATTTCCCAGGGACTCGGTGTAGAAACCGTTGTTGTTGGCAACGTTGTCAGTGGGCTTGGCAACGACACGATCATCATGACGGGCGGCACCATCGGCGGTGATATCAGTACCAGTAGCGGCGTTGACAAGATCACCATCAGCGGCGGCACGCTCAAAGGCGAAATACGCTCGGGCAACGGCAAGGATGAATTTACCTGGACGGGTGGCCAGATCGGTAAGCGGGTCATCATGGAGAGTGACGATGACACCGCCATCGTCCGCGCCCTCGACCTTGGCAACTCGGCCGTTATCCTGGACGGCGGCACCGGCACGGACACCCTGACGTTCGAGCAGAGCCAGGTCGGCCAGGGTGCGTCGTATATAAACTGGGAGGCCATCAACCTCAAGCAGGGCAGCCAGCTCACCCTCAACGACACCCTCACGCTGGGAGACCTCGGCAGCGATCAGCCACGCGTGATCCCCGCCACTGGGACCGGGACCCTGCAAATCGATGCAAGCAGCTCGCTGATCAGCCGCCAGGGCAGCATCGTCAGCATCCAGAATGACAGCAAGGCATCGGTAGTCAACGCCGGCACCCTCGACCTGAGCCGTGGCAACGACGCTCAGGGCCGCCTGACAATCCAGGGCGATTACACCGGCAACAATGGCACCCTGCGCCTGAATAGCGTGCTGGCAGGCGATGGCGCTGCCTCCGACCGCCTGGTGGTCAGCCGTGGCGCCATCAGCGGCTCCACGCGATTGCTCGTCAACAACCTCAATGGCGCGGGTGCAGCAACTGCACAGAACGGCATCCAGGTCGTCGAAGCCCGTGACGGCGCCACCAGCACTGCCACTGCATTCGTGCAGACGCAAACGCTATCGGTGGGTGCCTATGACTACCGGTTGTTCAAAGGTGGTGTAACCGCTGGCAGCGAAAACAGCTGGTACCTGCGCTCGACGCTCGTCGCGCCACCTGCTCCGGCACCTGTACCCGGGCCCGAACAACCGCCCCAACCATCGGAACCGGGTGAGCCACAGGTGATAGCACCTGCCCTGACGCCACCTGTTGCCGCACCGGCACCCGGTCAGGTCGACCTGCCTGCCCCCGTGCAAGGCGAAAGCCTGCCGCTGTATCGCCCGGAGGTCCCGGTTTACGCTGCCGCCCCAAGAGGCGCTGCGATCATCGCCCGCCAGGCCCTGGGCACCTTCCACCAGCGCCAGGGCGACCAACAGTTGCTCAAAGGCGAAGGCGCCCTGCCTGCCAGTTGGGGGCAGGCCTACGGCGGCACCTTGCGCCAGCAATGGAGCGGTACGGTCAGCCCAAGCCTGGATGGCGACCTGTACGGTTTCAAGCTGGGCCAGGACCTGTATGCCAAGACGGGTGACGGCGGTTATCGCCAACATGTCGGCTTTTACGTCAACCACAGCCGCCTGGACGCCGATGTCAAAGGTTTCGCCCTGGCCGAGCAAGACCGCAGCGTGGGTGACCTGAAACTTGATGGTGACAGCGTCGGCACTTACTGGACGCTGGTCGGGTCACAAGGCGCGTATCTGGATGCAGTGTTGCAGTACACCCGTCTAGATGGACGTGCCCGCTCGCACCGCGGCGACAAGCTGGACATCGATGGCCACGCCTGGACGGCGTCGCTGGAATCCGGCTACCCCATCGCCCTGTCCGAACGCTGGACGCTGGAGCCGCAAGCCCAGCTGATTGCACAAAAAGTCTCGCTCGACAGCGCAAACGATCGTGTCTCGCACATCAGCCATGACGCCCAGGTAGAGCTGACCGGGCGCTTGGGGGTGCGGCTGGAAGGTGCGTTCACGGGAAGCAGCGGGCGCCTGTTGCAGCCCTATGCGCAAGTCAACCTGTGGCACGGCGACGGTGGCCGCGACACCTTGACCTTCGATGATGTCGACAAGATCAAGACCGACTACCGCTACACCTCGGTACAACTGGAAAGCGGCGTGGTGGCGCAGGTCAGCCAAGCGCTGAGCCTGCATGGCGGCGTGCAGTACACCGCCAACCTGGACAGCCGCCAGCAGCAAGCCAGCGGCGTCAACCTGGGGGTGCGCTGGCAGTTCTAGCGCCGCGCCGCCAGCAAGCCGAGGCCGGCGCAGCCCAGTAGGGAGGCGCTGACCCGGTTGAACACGCGGCGCGGGCCGGGCTGGCTGAACCAGCGCTGCAGGTAGGCGCCCAAGCCTGCGTAGATGGCGATGGCTGCCCATTCCAGCAGCAGGAACAACACCCCCAGCCACAGGAACTGCTCGCTCACCGGCGTGGTGCTGCCGACCGAAACGAACTGCGGCAGGAAGGCGGTGAAGATCAGGATGGCCTTGGGGTTACCGGCCGCCACCCAGAACTCCTGCCGGATCAGGCGCCAGGTGCCACGCGGGTGGTCCGCTGCCACCACTGCCTCGCCTACCGGTGCACGCCACAGTTGCCAGGCGATGTAGAACAGGTACGCCGCACCCACTACCTTGATGGCCAGGAACAGGTATTCACTGGTGTGCAGCACCACGGCCAGGCCCATGGCCGCCAAGGCGATCATGCCGCTGAAGGCGACGATGCGACCACCACCGGCCACGCAGGCCGTGCGCAGGCCGTAGCGGCTGGCGTTGTGCAACGACAGCAGGTTGTTCGGCCCCGGCGCCATGTTCAGGGCGAAACAGGCGGGAATGAAAAGCAGCAGGCTTGAAAGGTCCATTGTTGTTTTCCTTGGGCAACAGGCGTCTATTTCGGCGCGTGCCGGGCCTTGCGGTCAAGTTACAGCCAGCGATAAAAACTGTATGGGTACGCGGCACCTGTTACGCTGCCGGTGAAATCGAGGACCTTGTGATGCCCCGCCCCCACACCGCGCTGTGGCGCGACCCGGCACTCCCGCATGTGGAAAGCCGCCGCGCCTGTCATAGCCGGGCCTGTTACAAGGCCCACAGCCACCCGACGTTTTCCATCGGTGCGGTGGATGCCGGCCACAGCCATTTCAGCGGTGCCGCGCATGGTCAGGAACGGCTGACGCCCGGCACGCTGGTGCTGGTGCCAGCCCACCGCGTACATGCCTGCAACCCCGAGCCCGACCACGCCTGGAGCTATCAGATGCTGCATGTGCATGCCGACTGGCTGGCACACGTGCGCCTGGAGTCGGGGCTGGGCGGCGCCGGGCCCGGCGAGCCGGCGCGTATCTGCCGGGCGCCGGCGGTGTATGGGCAGTTCTGCGAGCTGAACAGGTTGCTGTTCTCCAGCGCCAGCAACAGTGAGAAGGATGCGGCGCTGATTGCCTTTGTGGGTGACCTGGACTTTTCCGCACAAGCCCCTCTGGCAGCGGCCCCCGCCCTGGCGGCGACTGCGTTGAGCGGGTTGATCGCGCGCCTCGAAGGGCAAGACCCCGCGCAACTGAACCTGGAGGTACTGGCCCGCGAGGCCGGCCTTGGGCGCTACCAGCTGATCCGCGCGTTCCGCACCGCCACCGGTTTGACGCCACATGCCTATGTGCTCAATGCCCGGGTCAATCGCGGGCGGCAGTTGTTGGGTGAAGGGCTGGCGTTGGCGGAGGTGGCCTACCAGCTCGGGTTTGCCGACCAAAGCCATTTCCAGCGGGTGTTCAAGGCCCATGTGGGGGTGACGCCGGGGCAGTACCGGGGCAATTAAAGGCCTGCGCGATCCCTTTGTAGGAGCGGCCTTGCCGGGGCGCTGCTAGACAGGGACCGTGGCCCGCTTGGGTTTGCAATATTGTTCAATACGCTGGCACAGGCCCGGCAGCAGACTGCGGTTTTTCCCGCAGAGCCGCCCCGCCCATGCAACAGTTCCTGATCATCGCCCTCGCCCACTTTCTCGCCCTGCTCTCACCCGGCCCGGACTTCTTCCTGGTCGCCCGCAGCTCGATCAACAGCGGCTGGCGCATCGCCAGTGGCGCCTGCCTGGGCATTGCCCTGGCCAATGGCGCGTTCATCGCCATGGCCTTCACCGGCCTGTCGGTGCTGCAGGAAGGCAGCCTGCTGTTCACCACCCTGCAACTGGCCGGCGCCGGTTACCTGCTGTACATCGGCGTACTGTTCCTGCGTCATGCCGGGCAAACCAGCCTGCGCGCAGTCGCTGACAACCAGCGGGTTCAAGGCTGGTGGCGCAATGTGGGCATGGGTTTGTTGTCCGGCATCCTCAACCCCAAGAACGCGCTGTTCTATGCCAGCCTGGCCAGCATGGTCGCCAGTGCCAGCGCCGGCTGGAAATCGACCTACGCCTTGTGGATGTTCAGCATCGTCCTACTCTGGGACCTGCTAGTAGCCGTGGCCATCGGCAACCAGCGGGTACTGCAGCGTTTCGCCCGCTGCCTGCCATGGCTGGAGCGGGCTTCAGGGATCATGCTGGTGATATTGGCTGCGGCGCTGGTGCTGCATCTGGCCCAGGGCTGACCAGGCGCAGGGTGCGCATGTCCATCAAGGTAAAATGGCCGCCCGCCCAGCCCCCCGTATCCAGGTGCCAGACATTGCCCAGCGGCTTTGCCTCCAGCACCGGCGTGTGGCCGACCAGCAAGGCACGCAGGCCCTGTACCTGCTCTGTATCGCCTTGCTTCAGGCGCCGCCGCGACCATTGGCACACCTTGCGTACTTCAGGGTCGTCATCCAGTTGCAGGCTGGAACGTAGCACTGCCCAGTCCGCAAACGGGCTGTCTGCATGCAGTAAC
This sequence comes from Pseudomonas sp. BP01, assembly GCF_022760795.1. Lineage (NCBI taxonomy): Bacteria > Pseudomonadati > Pseudomonadota > Gammaproteobacteria > Pseudomonadales > Pseudomonadaceae > Pseudomonas > Pseudomonas sp. BP01. The sequence continues at coordinate 30,389 of NZ_JAFBKA010000023.1, read as the reverse complement.
CCGACCAGGCCGGCCGCGCTTTCCACCTCAATGGCAATCGGCAATTGCTCGAAGCGTTCCACGAAACGCAGTTGCGCCTTGCGCGGCAGGTCCAGGAACCAGCTTCCGCCCGCTGCGCGGTACATGTCCAGGTCAAGCCTCCCCCCTCGCACGCGAGTGATTGCCAGCGCCTCATGGTTACCTTGCACCGCATGGAACCAAGGCCGTGCGAGCCACTCCAGCACGGCCTCGCTGTGCGGCCCACGGTCGACCAGGTCACCCACACTGAACAGGCGGTCTACGGCCGGGTCGAAACCCACCGCTTCAAGGCACTGCTCCAGGCGCTGGAAGTGACCATGGATATCGCCCACTGCAAGGTCACGTCCCCGGATATTGGCGAGTAACCGCCGAAACCGCTCCATTACAATCTTCCTCTGCAGGCGCTGCCATGGCGGGCGTAAAATGGAGACACCCCCCCTCTACTCCGGAGGTGCATCATGCGTACCGCCCTCGTGTGTGCCGTGCTCATGGCGCTGTCACTGCACAGCATGGCACAAGGCGCCCCGCCCGCGCAGGTCGAGGTGCATTTCGACCACCCGGAAAAATTCCGCGATGCCAGCCTGGACAGCCACGGTTATGCGCGTGGCGCCGATGCCTATGTGATGAAATCCCTCACCCAGTACCTGCAAAAGCTCGGTCAGCGTTACCTGCAACCGGGCCAGCAACTGGTTATCGACATCCGCGATATCGACCTGGCCGGGCGCTTCGAGCCCTGGCACAGCCAGGCCTACGATGTGCGCTTCATGCGCGAGATCACCTGGCCGACCATCGACCTGACCTACACCCTCAACCAGCCGGGCAAACCCGCCCAGCAGGCCCAGGAACGGGTCAGTGACAAGATGTACCTCAGCCGCCCCGGCCGGGTCGCCAGCAGCAGCGACCGCCTGTATGCCGAGAAGGCCATGCTCGACGACTGGTTCCGCCAGCGCTTCGCAACGCACCCGGCAACCTGAAAAACCCTTCACTGGTACAGCCGTTGGTGCCGATAGTATGCTCAGCCCTTCAACCTGTACCAGGGAAGGTTTTTTTCATGAAACTGTGCGCCGTACAACTGGCGTCGCTCAAGGGCGATTTGCCAGGCAACCTCCAGCGTCATCTGGCCTGCATCGAGCAAGCCGCGGCCCTTGGCGCCGAGCTGGTGGTTTTCCCCGAACTGTCGCTGACCGGCTATGAGCCAAGCCTTGCGCGCCAGGCCGCCTTGCCGGTCAATTCCGAGCGACTGGGCCCGCTGCAGGCAGCCTGTGACCGTCTGGGTATCACGGTGGCTGTAGGCCTGCCGTTGCCGACACCCGACGGCATTCGCATCGGCATGCCGATCTTCAGCCCCGGGGCACCGCGCCAGACCTATGCCAAACGGCGCCTGCATGATGACGAGCTGCCCTATTTCACCCCTGGCGATCAGGCACTGCTGCTGCAGGTAGGCGAGCACCGGCTGGCACCGGCGATCTGCTACGAATCGATGTTCATGGCGCACGCAGCTGCAGCCCGCGAGCACGGCGCCGACCTGTACCTGGTCAGCGTGGCGAAAACCGCCAAGGGCATCCGCGAGGGCTACGCGCATTACCCGGAGGTGGCTCGGGAACTGGGTATGCCGGTGTTGATGGCCAACTGCGTGGGGCCGGCCGACACCTTCATCGGGGCCGGCGGTTCAGCAGCGTGGGACAGCCAGGGGCGTTTGCTGGCCAGCCTGGATGATCACAGTGAAGGGCTGATCATCCTGGACCTTGGCACTGCCAGCGCAATGGCCCATCCGTTGGACCCGCACCCCGCATGATCTATGTGTTTCTGGCGTTGCTGAGTTACACCTGCACCTATTACCTGGTCGGCTTGCTGATCCAGGGCCAGCTTGCCGACGTGGCCGAGGGTTTGCGCCACAGGCCCAATGCCCCGACACCCGGCGAGTACCTGCGTGCAGTCAAGCCCCATGCGCGCTGCGCCCATCGGCAGTACACCCTGATGGCCGGTTCGGCGCTTGCGGTGCTGGTCTGCCTGGTCGCCAGCTGGTTCGGCTGACGCCTACAGGTCCAGTGCCAGGCTTTGCCGCCCCTCCAGCGCCAGCAGATACTGCTTGGCCGCCAGGCCACCGGCAAAGCCGGTCAGGCTGCCCGAAGCACCGATCACGCGGTGGCAAGGCGCGATGATCGAGATCGGGTTACGACCGTTGGCGGCGCCTACCGCTCGCACCGCGCTGGGGTTGCCGATTTGCCGGGCGATGTCACTGTAGCTGCGGGTTTCACCAAAGGGTATCGCCAGCAGCGCGGCCCACACCTGGCGCTGGAACTCGGTACCGGCAAGATCCAGCGCCAGCTCGAAGCGACGGCGTTTGCCATCAAAGTATTCGCCAAGCTGACGCGCGGTGTCCTGTAGCACCGGGCACTGGTCGTCACGGTGCAAGGCACCGAGGCGCACGCGGTTTTCCCGTTCCTCTTCCCACAGTACGGCTGCCAGGCAATCGCCGCGGGCCACCAGGGTCAGGGTGCCGACGGGCGATTGCATGAAAGTGAAAGCGCTGGACATAGCGGGCTCCTGCAGATTGCGATCAACTGACTGTACGCATCCACAGTTCTTCCTGCACCCGTTTTATTGCTCAGGTAATTGCGCAGCCAGCAATGTGCCGCGCCTGGTTGAGATTGACCTTGGGGATCAGTGCGGCGGGAATGCGCGACGTCGCCGACAGGTTGTAGACATGGAAATGCTCGTTGACCACTTCCCTGGCCATCAGCGTCAACGACGGCAGAATACGGCTGTCCCAATGCTGGTCGAGCCCGCACGGCGAGCACTGCCCCTGGCCATTCTCGTAAAAGCGCCCAACGCTCTGATCGAGGTCTACCCCTACCAGCAACACTTCTTCAAAGCCCAGGTGATAGGCCAGCTGCAAGGCCACATACGCCACTGTGCGGGCATCGAAGAAACCATGGGCCAAGTCTTTGCTGAAGGCAATCGAGCGGCTGCGTTTGCTCCACAGTGCGCGGTTGCACACACAGCTGGCACCATGGCCACGCAAGCCGTCCATCAGGCCCGGCGTGTCGGCCTTGTGCAAGGCATAACACTCGGTGCCGGCTGGCACATCGGCACCCGCATACTGCTCAGGCCACAGCGCCAGGCGCTCGCTGTCGCGCACGGCAGTGGCGAAGAAGCCCGGCTGTTGCTGGCGGAAACTTTTGTCGGTGCAAACGTAAAAGAAAGGCTTGAGGCCGTGTTCGGCGGTCATCGCGACCGACCCGTTCATGGCGATGATGGGCAAATGGGCGAATTCGCCCAGCGGAAAATGCCTGGCAGAGGCACCGGAGGCAAGGATCACCACCGGGCCCTGTCGGGTGTTGCGACACGCCTCGAAACTGGAGAACGCCCCGCGTTCAGCGCTTGGCTGCGACGGAAGTGTGTTCATCAATGGCATCTTTAACTGGTCAGTACAAACCACAATACTGATCCGTGTATGTGCCGTGGCCGCTTTTACCTAACTTTACCCGCCTGAACGTAAACAACCGCCTGGTCCCTGAATGGCGGGGATCTGAGGGCTCCACAGGACTTGGGCGTCGCGTGTGCAATACCGCCTGGTCCGGTTGAAGCCATCATAGGAGACCACCTGGCCCAAGGGTTGTTCCACCACTGTGGATGAGGAAACCCAATAGCCGCCACCCAGGCGACGGACGGGTTCACCAATGCTTCATCAACATCGGTTTTATTCATGAGCGTTCTTGATGCTTATCACGGGTGCGACTAATACTTAAGTCTCTGCCTGGGGAGGCACGAAACATGCAAACCAGATTCGTTATCGTTCCCGCTGTGCCGATCGAAAAGGAGTCGTTCCGCGTAGGTAGCCGCTTCTACGCCGCCACCGTGTGTGGAGGGTTCGACATTTACGACAACCAGGCGAAGGAGCGGCTCAAGCCGAGCTACCCGAGCCGGACCGCTGCGCAGGTGCAGTGCGAGCAGTTGAACAAGCAAGCCGAAGTGGGGTGATCATGGGCGCTGCTCGCCAGGCAGCCGCCCGCGCAATCCCGGCAGGCGCAGCGGTGGGCCGCACAGCGGCCCCCGGTGTCGGTGTGGGTTAACCGTCAGCCCAGGAACAGCTTGTACGCTGGGTTGTCAGTCTCATCCCAATACCGATACCCCATCTCGTCCAGTGCCAAGGGCAAACCCGCCGACTCATCCGCCGGCACCTCCAGCGCAGCAAATACCCGGGCCTCCGCCGCGCCGTGGTTGCGGTAATGGAACAGGCTGATGTTCCAACGCTTGCCCAACCGTTCCAGGAAGCCCAGCAACGCCCCTGGGCGCTCGGGGAACTCAAAGCGCAGCACCCGCTCATCAGCACCCGGCGCCGCGTGGCCACCCACGGTATGACGCACATGCAGTTTGGCCAGCTCGTTGTCGGTCAGGTCCAGCACGCTGTAACCCTGCTCGCGCAGGTTGGCCAGCAGCTGGTCACGCGGGTCGTGCACAGGGTGAGTCTGTACCCCGACGAACAGGCGCGCTTCCTTGCCTGGGTAATAGCGGTAGTTGAATTCGGTGATCTGCCGCTTGCCCAGCGCCTGGCAGAAGGCGCGGAAGCTACCCGGCTGCTCCGGGATGGTCACGGCAATGATCGCCTCGCGCTGCTCGCCCAATTCAGCCCGCTCGGCCACATGCCGCAGGCGGTCGAAATTGACGTTCGCCCCGGAATCAATGGCCACCAGGGTCTGCCCCTGCACGCCATCACGTGCCACGTACTTCTTGATCCCGGCCACGGCCAGGGCACCGGACGGTTCGGTGATAGAGCGGGTATCGTCGTAGATGTCCTTGATCGCCGCGCACAGCTCGTCACTGCTGACGGTCACCACCTCGTCGACAAAATGCCGGCACAGCTCGAAGCAGTGGGCACCGATCTGCGCTACCGCCACACCGTCGGCAAAGGTGCCGACCTGCGGCAGGATCACCCGCTCGCCGGCGGCCATGGCGGCCTGCAGGCAGTTGGAGTCCTCCGGCTCGACGCCAATCACCCTCACCTCGGGGCGCAGGTACTTCACGTAGGCGGCGATACCGGCGATCAGCCCGCCACCGCCCACCGGTACAAAAATGGCGTCCAGCGCGCCAGGGCGCTGGCGCAGGATTTCCATGGCCACGGTACCCTGCCCGGCGATTACGTCCGGGTCATCGAAGGGCGGCACAAAGGTGGCCCCTTCGCCGTCGGCCAGCTTCAGCGCGTGGGCCAGGGCGTGCGGGAAGCTCTCACCGTGCAGCACCACATGCCCGCCGCGCGAACGCACCCCTTCCACCTTCAGTGACGGCGTGGTGGTCGGCATGACGATCGTGGCCTTCAGGCCCAGGTGCGACGCCGCCAGGGCCACGCCCTGGGCATGGTTGCCCGCCGAGGCGGTGATCACCCCGCGCTCGCGTTGCACCGCACTGAGGCGTGACAGACGTGTATAGGCGCCGCGGATCTTGAACGAGAAGGTAGGTTGCAGGTCTTCGCGCTTGAGCAGCACCTGGTTACCTAGGCTGGCAGACAGGGCAGGCGCGGCTTGCAGTGGGGTTTCGATGGCCAGGTCGTACACCGGCGCGGCCAGAATGCGCCGCACCTGCTCCGACAGCAGTTGCTGGGGGGTGACGGTAGTACGAGGGACGCTGAAACTGGTCATCAATGACTCCTTGGCTGTTTACGTTGCCCAGGAGTCAGAAAGAAAAAACCCGCCTCCAGGGCGGGTCAGGTGCACGTACGCGCTAGCCCGCCAAGCTGATAATGGCGGTAATAATAATGGCGTTCACATGCGGGAATGTATTCATGGGGTAGGAACTTAGCCGGTAGTGCAGCACAAAGTCAACACTTGGCCTGCTGCGCCGAAAGCGGCACATCGAACACCTTGTCGAAGCCCCACTGGAAGGCAAAGGCGTAAACGAAGAAGAACACGAACAGCGCCAGGTTGGTCAGCAGCGCCGCCCACAGGCTCACATCCAGCCAGTACGCCACCAATGGCAGCAGGATCACCACCAACCCGCCCTCGAAGCCTAAGGCGTGCAGCAAACGCCGCATGAATGTGCGCTCACGTTGGCGCTGGCGCGCTTCCCAGCGCTCGAACACCCAGTTGTAGCCCATGTTCCAGCTCATCGCGATGCCCGACATAAGCACCGACAATACCGCCGATTGCGCCATGCCGGCACCGAACGCCAGCTCCAGCGCGGGCGCCACGCAGGCGACGGCGATGGCTTCGTAGAGAATGGCCTGGACGATCTTGCGGGCCTTGCCTTGCATGTTCAGCTCCCTGGGTAAACGATCTGTAAAACTACAAGATGCGGCCAACAAGAAAAAGCCCGAAGTTTGGGCAACAACGCGATTGCCTGAAAAACATCACGTGCTGCGCACTACCCGGCTGGCAAGCGAATCCTGAACTGCGCGCCACCCAGCGCCGACTGCGCCACAGTCAGGGTCCCGCCCTGCCCTTCGATCGCCCGCCGGCTGATCGCCAGCCCCAGGCCAAACCCGCCGGTGTTGCGGTCGCGGCTGCGGTCCAGCCGGTAGAACGGCTGGAAAATCCGCTCCCGCTCCTCCACCGGTATACCGATCCCGTCATCCTCGACCGTCAGCAGACAGGCGCCATCGCCCTCCAGACGCAAGCGCAGCAGCAGGCTTTCATCGCAATAGCGCATGGCATTGCGCACCAGGTTCTGCACCGCCCGCGCTGTCAGCCGTGGGTCCAGCACAAACCGGGGCAAATTGCCCTCGGCCCGTACTTCCCACTGGATACCCCGGCCATCAAGCTCTTCGGCAAAACCGCCGAGTACGCTGTCGACCAGTTCCAGCAGCGACACCTCGACCCGCTCGCGGGCGTGGTCGGCGTTGTACAGGCGGCTGTAGGACAGCAGTTCGAGCACCAGCTCATCCAGCTCGCGCACATGCCCCACCAGTTCCAGCAGGCGCTTGCGACTGGCCGGCGGCACTTCGTCGAACAGCAGCACCAGGCCGAAGTCCAGGCGGGTCAACGGTGTACGCAGCTCATGGGACACCGCATTGAGCAGCTCGCGCTGCTGGTTGACGTGGCGTTCCAGGTCACTGGCCATGGTGTCGAACACCCCGGCCAATTCACCAATGTTGGAATGCGGCGAAATGTGTGTGCGCTCGGCCATCTGCCCCTGGCCCAGGCGCCGGGCGGTTTCCTTCAGGCGCTCCAGGTCGCGCCAGTGCGGCCATACCCATAACAGCAGGCACCCCAGCATGGCCGCACCGATCAGCACGGTCACGCCCCACGACAGCACATTGATGTCCAGCGGGTCTGGCGGGGCGTGCAGGCGCACCAGCCAGTGCTTGTCCAGCGGTGCCAGCACGGTTTCGTAGTAACCCCACTCGGCAATGCGCACGGCGTACTGGCCGTGCTCCAGGCGCGCCTGTTCGTCCGCGCTCAGTTCGGCCTGGTCCATGCGCAGCAGTTTCACTTCCAGCGGGACGAACGCGCTGGCCAGGTCCTGCTCCACGGCCGGCCACTGCTCGCGCGGGGCCTGGTGGAACTGGCGCACGATCAACGATTGCACGCCCTTGGCCTGGTCCAGGTTGTAGGCCATGAAGCGCTCCTGGAACAGGCCGACGATGGTGTCAGGAATGAACAGCAGCGCACCGGCGTAGGCGACGATGATCACCAGGTACAGCCGCACCAGGATCTTGAGCATGGCCGGTCAGCACTCCCACTCGACGCGGCTGAACAGGTAGCCCTTGCCCCACACGGTCTTGATCTTGCGCGCTTCGCCGGCGTTATCGTCGAACTTGCGCCGCAGCTTGGAGATGGCCACGTCCACCGAACGGTCAGTGCCGTTGAACTCGATACCGCGCAGCTGCTGCAAGATACGGTCGCGGTTCAGCACTTCGCCGGCATTGCGCGCCAGTACCACCAGCAGGTTGTACTCGCCGCTGGACAGCTCCACCTCCTCGCCGCGCCAGCTGACCGTGCGCTCGGCCAGGTCGATGCGCAGGCCACCGATCAGGATCAGGTCGTTATCCAGCCGCGGCTCGTTGACGCTGCTGCGGCGCAGCAGGGTACGCACGCGGGCCAGCAGCACGCGCGGCTCGCAGGGTTTGGTCACGTAGTCGTCGGCACCCATTTCCAGGCCCAATACCTGATCATGGCTGTCGTCGCGGGCAGTGAGCATCAGGATCGGCAGGTTCTGCGACTCCTGGCGCAGCAGCCGGCACAGTTGCAGACCATCGATACCCGGCAACATCAGGTCGAGGATGACCAGGTCGGGTTTTTGCCGACGATATTCGTCCAGCACATGATCGCCCCGGGCGATCACCTGGACATGGAAGTCGTTGCGTTGCAGGTAGCTGGCGATCAACTCGGACAGGGCGCTGTCGTCTTCGACCAGGAAAATATTCGGCATAGGTGCTTGGGAATCTGGGTTGAGGTAGGCCTGTACGCGATCCCTGTGGGAGCGGGTTTACCCGCGAAGAGGCCGGCACAGGCATACGCAGAATATAGAACCCAGCCGCACGAAAGGATTGTTCTTCACACTTTTTCACACTCGCCCTACAGGTGTTAACAGCCGCACGGGCAGTACCTGCCGTACCATACGCCAGGTCATCATCGGAAGATCCGCATGCCTACTACCCTCCCCCCTCGCCTGCGCCCATTGGCGCTCATGGCGTTTCTGAGCCTGTCCCTGGCCGGCTGTGGCGACAGCGCCGAGCAAGACGAAAAAGCCCCCACACCGCAAGTGCGGGTAGAAACCCTGCAACTGCAGCCACTGGCCATCAGCAGCGAACTCAGCGGCCGCATCCTGGCGCCGCGCACCGCCGAAGTGCGTGCGCGCGTCGCGGGCGTGGTGCTCAAGCGGGTGTACCGCGAAGGCAGTGACGTCAAACAGGGCGATGTACTGTTCCTGATCGACCCAGCGCCATTCAAGGCCGACCATGACAGCGCCCGCGCCACCCTGGCAAAGGCCGAGGCCACCTTGTACCAGGCGCGTTTGCAGGAGCAGCGCTACCGCGAACTGGTCGACGACAAGGCTGTCAGCCGCCAGGAATATGACAACGCCAAGGCCAGCTTCCTGCAGGCCGATGCCGAAGTGGCCGCCGCCAAGGCTGCCCTGGAACGCACCCGCCTGAACCTCGGCTACGCCACCGTAACGGCGCCGATTTCCGGCCGTATCGGCCGTGCCCTGGTCACTGAAGGCGCACTGGTCGGCCAGAACGAGTCCACCCCGCTGGCGACCATCCAGCAGCTGGACCCGATCCATGCCGACGTGACCCAGTCTACCCGCGAGCTCAACGCCCTGCGCCGCGCCTTGCGCGCAGGCGAACTGCAGCAGGTAGGCGACGGTCAGGCCCGCGCCACGCTGATCCAGGACGACGGCAGCGCCTACCCACTGCCAGGCAAGCTGCTGTTCTCGGACATCAGCGTCGACCCCACCACCAACCAGATCACCCTGCGCAGCGAGTTCCCCAACCCGGACCTCGACCTGCTGCCCGGCAGCTACGTGCGCGTGCGCCTGGAACAGGCCGTGCAACCCAAGGGCCTGAGCGTGCCCCAGCGCGCCATCCTGCGCGACAGTGCCGGCGTGCCCAAGGTGCTGGTGGTCGACCAGCAAGCGCGGGTCAGCGATCGCCAGGTGGTACTGGGCAGCGCCCAAGGCGACCGCTGGGTCGTCAGCGAAGGCCTGGCCCCCGGCGAGCGGGTGGTGGTCGAGGGGCTGCAACACGTCAAGGCCGGTGACCAGGTGCAGGTCGACAACGCATCCGGGGCACCGCCCATTGCACAGCATACCGGCCAGTGAGGGCCTGATTCATGCCGCAATTCTTCATCGACCGCCCGGTATTCGCCTGGGTGGTCGCGCTGTTCATTCTGCTGGCCGGTGCGCTGGCCATCCCGCAGCTGCCGGTAGCCCAGTACCCCAACGTGGCGCCGCCGCAGGTGGAAATCTACGCCGTTTACCCGGGTGCCTCGGCGGCGACCATGGACGAAAGCGTGGTGAGCCTGATCGAGCAGGAACTCAACGGCGCCGACAACCTGCTGTACTTCGAGTCGCAGAGCAGCCTGGGCAGCGCCACCATCACCGCCACCTTTGCCCCGGGTACCAACCCGGACCTCGCCCAGGTCGACGTGCAGAACCGCCTGAAGGTGGTCGAGTCGCGCCTGCCGCGCCCGGTCACCCAGCAGGGCCTGCAGGTGGAAAAGGTGTCCACCGGTTTCCTGCTGCTGGGCACCCTCACCTCCGAAGACGGCAAGCTCGACGAAACCGCACTGTCGGACATTCTCGCGCGCAACGTGATGGACGAAATCCGCCGCCTGAAGGGTGTCGGCAAGGCCCAGCTGTACGGCTCGGAGCGCGCCATGCGCATCTGGATCGACCCGGGCAAGCTGATCGGCTTCAACCTCACGCCCAACGACGTGGCCGAGGCCATCGCGGCGCAGAACGCCCAGGTGGCGCCTGGCAGCATCGGCGACCTGCCCAGCCGCGACACCCAGGAAATCACCGCCAACGTAGTGGTCAAGGGCCAGTTGAGTACCCCCGAGGAATTCGCCGCCATTGTCCTGCGCGCAAACCTGGATGGTTCCACGGTGACCATCGGTGATGTCGCCCGGGTCGAGATCGGCGCCCAGGAATACCAGTACGGCACGCGCCTGAACGGCAAGCCGGCCAGCGCGTTCAGCGTGCAGCTCTCACCGGGTGCCAACGCCATGGAAACCGCCACCCTGGTACGGGCGAAAATGCAGGACCTGGCGCGGTACTTCCCGGAAGGCGTCAAGTACGACATTCCTTATGACACCTCGCCGTTCGTCAAGGTGTCGATCGAGCAGGTCATCACCACCCTGTTCGAAGCCATGTTGCTGGTGTTCGCGGTGATGTTCCTGTTCCTGCAGAACCTGCGCTACACCCTGATCCCCACCCTGGTGGTGCCGGTGGCGCTGATGGGCACCTTCGCGGTCATGCTGGCCATGGGCTTCTCAGTCAACGTGCTGACCCTGTTCGGCATGGTATTGGCCATCGGCATCCTGGTCGACGATGCCATCGTGGTGGTGGAAAACGTCGAGCGCATCATGGCCGAGGAAGGCCTGCCGCCCAAAGAAGCAACGCGCAAGGCCATGGGCCAGATCAGCGGTGCGATCGTCGGCATCACCCTGGTGCTGGTGGCGGTGTTCCTGCCAATGGCCTTCATGCAGGGTTCGGTTGGGGTGATCTACCAGCAGTTCTCGCTGTCGATGGCGGTGTCGATCCTGTTCTCGGCATTTCTGGCCCTCAGCCTCACCCCCGCGCTGTGTGCCACCCTGCTCACACCGGTGGCCAAGGGTGATCACCATGAGCGCAAAGGCTTCTTCGGCTGGTTTAACCGCCGCTTCGAAAGCATGAGCAACGGCTATCAGCGCTGGGTGGTACAGGCGCTCAAGCGCAGCGGCCGCTACCTGCTGCTGTACGCGGTGCTGATGGCGGTGCTGGGCTATGGCTTCAGCCAGTTGCCCACGGCATTCTTGCCCACCGAAGACCAGGGCTACACCATCACCGACATCCAGCTGCCGCCAGGGGCCAGCCGCATGCGCACCGAACAGGTGGCTGCGCAAATCGAGGCACACAACGCCGAAGAACCCGGCGTAGGCAACACTACCGTGATCCTCGGCTTCAGCTTCTCCGGTAGCGGGCAAAACGCGGCACTGACCTTCACCACCCTCAAGGACTGGTCCGAGCGCGGTGCCGACGACAGCGCCCAGTCGATTGCCGACCGCGCCAGCGCGGCCTTCTCTCAGCTCAAGGACGCCGTGGCGTTTTCGGTGCTGCCGCCACCTATCGACGGCCTGGGCGAGTCGACCGGCTTCGAGTTCCGCCTGCAAGACCGCGGCGGCATGGGCCACGCCGCGCTGATGGCTGCCCGCGATACGCTGCTGGCCAATGCGGGCAAAAGCAAGGTGCTGACCAACGTGCGCGAAGCGTCGCTGGCCGAAAGCCCGCAAGTGCAGCTGGAAATCGACCGCCGCCAGGCCAATGCCCTGGGGGTGTCGTTTGCCGATATCGGCTCGGTACTGGACGTGGCGGTGGGCTCCAGCTACGTCAACGACTTCCCCAACCAGGGCCGCATGCAGCGTGTGGTGGTGCAGGCCGAAGGCGACCAGCGCAGCCAGGTCGAAGACCTGCTGAAAATCCACGTGCGCAACAATAGCGGCAAGATGGTGCCACTGGGTGCATTCGTCCAGGCCAGATGGGTCAGCGGCCCGGTGCAGTTGACCCGCTACAACGGCTACCCGGCGGTGTCGATTTCCGGTGAGCCGGCAGCTGGCCACAGTTCGGGCGAGGCCATGGCCGAAATCGAACGCTTGGTGGCGCAGCTGCCGCCCGGCGCGGGCCTTGAGTGGACCGGCCTGTCGCTGCAAGAACGCTTGTCCGGCAGCCAGGCACCGATGCTGATGGCATTGTCGTTGCTGATCGTGTTCCTGTGCCTGGCAGCGCTGTACGAAAGCTGGTCGATCCCGACCGCCGTGCTGCTGGTGGTGCCGCTTGGCATGCTGGGTGCGGTGCTGGCCGTGACCCTGCGCGGCATGCCCAACGACGTGTTCTTCAAGGTTGGCCTGATTACCCTTATAGGCTTGTCGGCAAAGAACGCCATCCTGATCATCGAGTTCGCCAAGCACCTGGTCGACCAGGGCGTGGACGCCGTCGACGCCGCCGTGCAGGCCGCCCGCCTGCGCCTGCGGCCGATCGTGATGACCTCGCTGGCGTTCATCCTCGGCGTGGTACCACTGGCCATCGCCAGCGGCGCCAGCTCGGCCAGCCAGCAGGCCATCGGCACCGGGGTGATCGGCGGCATGCTCAGCGCCACGTTGGCGGTGGTGTTTGTGCCGGTGTTTTTCGTGGTGGTGGTGCGCCTTGCGGGCAAGGGCAAGAACAAAGTCGAATCCGCAAGCGAGTCCCTACCGAGCGGGGATTGAATGGCATGATCAAGGGGGCCTCGGCCCCCTTTCCGGTCACTTGCGTGCCTAGACCTTCTGGCCGTGCTACTCGCTGAAATTGACGGTATCTTTCAAACTTTTGCCGGGGACGAACTTGGCCTTGGTCGCTGCAGCAATCTGCATCGGCTTGCCAGTTTGCGGATTACGCCCTGCTCGCGCTTTTGTTTGCTCGGTTTTAAAGGTCCCAAAGCCCACCAGGGCCACCTCATTGCCCTCACTGAGTGATACCTTGACTGCATGGATAAACGCGTCAACCACTTTTTGTGCGGTTGCCTTGTTCAAGTCGGCGCGTTGCGCCACGTCTGCTACCAGTTGCGATTTGTTCAAGTGTCTCTCCTCATTAAAATTCTCGGCACCATCGCGATACGGGGCTTGCAGCCTTATTGAAGGACGAGGTCATGATCGGCACAACTGGCAAAAATGTCAGGTCGGTTCAACCCGGGCGAAGGCATTCTGGACAACTGTTGCAGGCCGTGGGAGGGTTGCTTTCTGCCATTGCCTAGAGTTGAAATCATGACCAACCCCTTGCCCCACAGTTCAGCCCTGATCCTCGCCGGCGGCCGCGGACAGCGCATGGGCGGGCGTGACAAGGGCCTGGTCTACTGGCAAGGCGAGCCCCTGATTGCGCACGTCCATCGTGTGCTACGTCCGCTGAGCGACGATCTGGTGATTTCCTGTAACCGCAACCAGGCGGCTTACCGGGCATATGCAGACCAGTTGGTGGGCGATGCAGAAGCCGACTTCCCGGGGCCGCTGGCAGGGGTGATTGCCGGGCTCAAGGTGGCTCGGCATGAGTGGGTGGTGCTGCTGGCCTGTGATGCACCGCGGGTTGACCGCGAACTGATCGAAGACTTGCTGCGGCTGGCGGTGGCCGGCGACAGTGCGGCAATGGTGCGCCAGGGTGGGTATTGGCAGCCGATGTTCAGCGTGCTGCCACGGCGAATACTGCCAATGCTGGAGCAGGCCTGGGCAGCGGGTGAGCGCAGCTTGCAGAAGGCCCTGCTGCGCGAGGCGGTGCAGGGGCTGGAATGCACCGAGGATGATCGCCGGCTAAGCAACTTCAACAGCCCGGAACTGCTGCAAGGCTGAGATTTACTGCTGCCTGTACCGGCCTCTTCGCGGGTAAACCCGCTCCCACAGGTTCACCACAGTGTTCAAATTCCGTGCGCCCCCTGTGGGAGCGGGTTTACCCGCGAAGAGGCCGGTACAGGTAATGCATCATCGGGAGGACAACTCCTCGACACTGATCTCGCGCATCCTGAACTTCTGTACCTTGCCGGTCACCGTCATCGGGAACTCGTCGACAAAGCGGAAGTACCGGGGCACCTTGAAGTGCGCAATCCGCGCCCTCGCCCACTCACGCAGCGCTTCTTCACTGGCGGTATGCCCCGGGTGCAGCCGCACCCAGGCCACGATCTCTTCGCCGTACTTGCTGCACGGCACGCCAATCACTTGCACATCCGCCACCGCCGGGTGGGTGAAGAAAAACTCTTCCAGCTCGCGCGGGTAGATGTTCTCGCCGCCGCGAATGATCATGTCCTTGCTGCGCCCCACGATACGCACATAGCCCTGTTCATCCATTACCGCCAGGTCGCCGGTGTGCATCCAGCCCTCTTCATCGATGCTCTCGGCCGTGGCCTTGGGGTTGTTCCAGTAACCGAGCATGACGCTATAGCCGCGAGTGCACAGTTCGCCTATCTCGCCACGCGGTACGGTGTTGCCGTCGGCGTCCACCACTTTGTTCTCCAGCCGGGGCTGGGTACTGCCAACACTGGTCACCCGGCGTTCCAAGTCATCGTCGGGCCCGGTCTGCAGCGACACCGGGCTGGTTTCGGTCATGCCATAGGCAATCTGCACCTCGGCCATGTGCATTTCGCCGATCACCCGGCGCATCACCTCGATCGGGCAGGTGGCGCCGGCCATGATCCCGGTGCGCAGGCTGGACAGGTCGAACTCGCCGCGTTGCGGGTGGTCCAGTTCGGCGATGAACATGGTCGGCACACCGTACAACGCGGTAGCCTTTTCCTCCGCCACGGCACGCAGCGTGGCCAGCGGGTCGAACGCATCGCTGGGGTAGATCAGGGTGCTACCGTGGGTCATGCAACCAAGGTTGGCCATGACCATGCCGAAACAGTGATACAGCGGCACCGGCACCACCAGCCGGTCGTGCTCGGTTAGGCCCAGGCTTTCGCCGACCATGTAGCCGTTGTTGAGGATATTGCTGTGGCTGAGGGTGGCGCCCTTGGGGAAACCGGTTGTGCCCGAGGTGTACTGGATGTTGATCGGGTCGTCGCAGCGCAGTTGCGCCTGTCGTTCGACCAGGGCCTGGCGGCTGACATACTCGGCACGCGCCTGCAACGCGTGCCAGGCCAGAAAGCCCGGTGGTGGCGAGGCAGCCAGGCTGACCACCCCGCGCAGTTCGGGGAAGCGCTCGCAGCTCAGCGCGCCTGGTTGGCCGCCGGCCAGGCCAGGGACCAGGCCCTGCAGCATGGCGTGGTAATCGGAGGTCTTGAATGCGTCAGCGCAGATCACCCAACGGCAGCCGGACTGGCCCAGGGCGTAGTCCAGTTCGCTGGAGCGGTAGGCCGGGTTGATGTTGACCAGAATCGCGCCAACCTTGGCGCTGGCAAACTGGGTAATGCACCACTCGGCGCAGTTGGGCGCCCAGATGCCCAGGCGGTCCCCGGGCTGTACGCCCAGTGCCATCAGCGCGCGGGCGTGCTGGTCGACAGCCTCAGCCAGTTGCTGCCAGGTGTAGCGCAGGGCCTGGTGGCGCACCACCAGCGCCTCGCGGTCGGGGAAGCGGGCGACGGTGGTATCGAAGGCGTCGCCGATGCATTGGGTAAGCAGGGCCTTGTTCTGGTTGCCCTGGGAGTAGCTTGGCTGGGGCATGGGCGCTCTCTTGTTGTTCTTGTGTTGTCTGGGCCGGCCTCTTCGCGGGCTTGCCCGCTCCCACAAAGACTTCCACAGTATTGGAAGACGGCGCAAATCCCTGTGGGAGCGGGCGAGCCCGCGAAGAAGGCAACGCCGATCTAGCGGATAAACACCTGCGGCGTAGTGGTAGACATGTCACCACCGGGCAACTTGATGTTCTTCACTTTCTCCAGCGTATCCGGGTTGAACACCGCCAGGTCATTGAAGGTGCCGCCCAGGTACAGCTTGTCGCCCTTCTTGTCGAAAGCGACGCAATAGTAGGTGTGCTCAAGGTTAGCCGCCTTGATCAGCTTGCGCTGCTTGATGTCGTACTTGGCCAGGCGGTTGAGCACGCCGTAGATCTGGTTCGGGTCATTAGGCGAACGCAGGCCGGTGAAGTACAGCTCGGTCAGGTCGGCGAATTCCTGGGTGTGGGTCTTGCCCGTCTTCAGGTCGACACTCAGGTAGCCATACAGCGGCTCGGCGGTGGCCGGGTCCTGCTTGTCGTCCTTGAACCTGGCAATGGTGTACAGCATGGTGAACTCATGGCGCGGGCTCTGGTGCGGCCAGAAGTACAGCACGTCCGGGGCGCTGTAGCCTTTGCGGTTCCAGTTGCGCAGCGGCAAGGCCACCGTGTACTTGCCGGTTTTCACATCCATCTTGTAGAGGTCCGGCCCTGCGACATACAGGCTGCCATCATCGCCGGCACGCATCAGGTACACCTGGCGCGGCATCGGGAAGGTGCGCACCGGCTTGGCCTGCAGGCCATCGGTGGTGCTGAACACCTCCAGGCGCGGCGGCTTGACCACATAGTGGTCGTTCAGCATCTGCGTCGGGTTGACCGTGGCGTACACTTCCTTGCCGTCCGGGCTGATGGCAAACGAATACATCGACCTGCCCACTTCACCCGCCACGCTGGACAGGTTGGCCCGGAAGGTATTCTTGCAGGTGTCCAGGTCGATGCCGTAGATGTCGCCGTAATGGTTGTTCAACACATAGGCAGTGCGGTTGTCCGGCGCCATCATCGCGGTGCCAGGGCCGAACTTGTCGGGCATCTGGCAGCTTTTGTAGACCGTGTCACTGGCCACATCGACCACGTGCAGGTTGTTCGGGTAGTTGGTCACGATCATGTATTCGTGGCCAGCCTTCAGCGCAGGCCCGGTGTCGTCAGCCTGAGCCAGCCCGGCACAAGCCGTGGCGGTGATGGTGAGCGCGAGTTGCGCGCAGCGTCCAGCTTTCATGCGGTTTCCCCTTGTCATTCTTGTTGGGCCGGTCACTTGTCTTTCGGGAACACAGTGCCCAGGTTGCGCCAGTCATCCGCCGAGTTGGTCGCCTGGGCGTTCCAGTCCTGATAGGTGCTCATCATGTCCGGCACCTGGGCCGGCCACCAGCAAGGGTCGGAGCAGCCATACAGATCGGCCTCCATCGGTTGGCACAGCGAGCTCACGCCACCAAAGGCATCCACTTCCCAACCCGGGTCGGTTGTCGCCGTGCAGCCGGCCACCGCACTCATGGCCATGACTTCTTCGATGCGGTCTTCGGCAGCGGCCTGCTCAAGGATGCGCGCCTTGTTGTTCAGGGGCTTCAAGTGCTTCATGTCAGTGCGCCTTCCGCGGGGTGATGTAGCGGTCGATGAAGGCCGGGTTGGCGGCCATGATGCGGCTGTAGACTTCGATGCCGAAGTCGACCCAGTCGCGCATCAGTTCGCAATAGTGGTAGGTCGGGTGCTGCGGGTCGCCGTAGCGGGCGTAGCTTTCGTGGTAGCAGCCACCGGAGCACAGGTTGCGGATGCGGCAGCTCTCGCAGCCGGTGTTGCTACGGTCCAGGCGCTGTGAGAGGAAGTCGTTGAGCTCCACCTGCTTGACGCCCTGGTGCACGTTGCCGAAGGTCGGCAGGCTGGAGCCGGTGAAGCGGTGGCACAGGTTCAGCTCGCCTTCATGGTCCACCGCCAGCATTTTCAGCCCGGCACCGCATGGCAGGGCCTTCTTGTGGCCTTCGTGAATGTCGGTGATCAGCTGGTGCAGGTTGGAGAAACCGATGTTGCGGTGTTCCAGCGCAGCGTCCAGGTAACGGCGGCCCAGCGCCTTCATGTTGGCGAAGACCTCAACCAGTTCTTCGCCGGTGAGGTTGAAGGCCGCCATGTCGCCGGAGGTGACCGGGGCAAAGCCGACTTCGGCAAAGCCCATTTCGTTGAACAAGTGGTTCCAGATGGTCTCGATATCGGTGATACCGCGGGTCAAGGTCACCCGCGCCCCCACCGGGCGACTGTTGTAGCGCGACAACAGCATGTCGGCCTTGCGCCGCACCACGTCATAGGTACCCTGCCCGCCCACCGTGATGCGGTTGCGGTCGTGCACGGTCTTGGGGCCGTCGATGCTGATCGACAGGCCAAAGCGGTGGGCATTGAGCCAGTCGACGATCTCTTCGGTGAGCAAGGTGGCATTGGTGGTCATGATGAACTCCACCTGTTTGCCCGCCTCGGCGAAACGCCGCTCGCAGTAGGCCACCATATGTTCGATCAGCGGCCGGTTGGACAAGGGCTCGCCACCGAAGAACACCACGCTGTAACGTTCCTCGTCAGGCGATTCCTTGAGCAGCATTTCCACCGAGGCTTCGGCGGTGGCGGTGCTCATCTTCTTGCCAGCGGACGGCTTGTCCAGGTCTTCCTTGTAGCAATAGGTACAGCTCAGGTTGCAACCAGTGTTGACGTTGAGCACCACGGTATTCAGCGCAGTGCGCTCGACCCGCTTGAGGGCAATTTCCGGGGTTAGCGGCGAGCCGTCACTGACCAGTTCCAGCGCGATCAGCTCGCGCAGGGTGTCCTGGATATCGCTGCCGGCAAACTGCTGGCCCAGGCGCTGCATCAGCTCCTCGGCCGAACAGCCTTGCTGGCGCAAGGTGTCGATGATGCCCCCAGTCACCGCGTCGGCGGTGAACAGCGAGCTGCTGGGGATATGGAACAGCATGCGGTCGGCATCTACCTGCACTTCATGCAGGTTGCGTTCGACCAGATTCAGTAGTGCGCCCATGCGACCTCCGGGTTATCGATCCGTTGGAAAACCGTTGCACCCTGCCATTACGGCAGCGGTGGGTTGTTCCAGCGCTGAACGGTGACGATCATGTGCCCTTCGCCGGTCTGGCCACCGTCGGCCAGGGTGGCGATAACCTTCAGGTTGCCAGCGTTGTTGGTCATCATCTTCCGTTCAGGGTTGGGGCCGGCACCGCCTGGCACGAACACCCCGTCGGCCTGCATCTGCCCGGCGAACTTGACGTCTTCGTCCTCGACCGCACGCTCGTTGAACGGCTCGACCTTCCAGGTGGCCGGCAGATAGCCGATGCGCAGCGGCTGGCCACTGGCATCCTTGCCCCAGGCTTCTGCCTCGAAACGGCCCTGCACCTTCGGCACCGAAGCGCCGTTTTCGCCGATGCGGGCGATGGAGAACGCCGGCACGACTTTCACTTCCTCGACCTTGTCGTACACCGCCAGGTTCACGCCTTTAAGCGCGCCCACTGCAACTTCGCGCTGCCCTGGCTTGGCGTCGGCTGCCGCGCGGGCCTTGACCCGTACCAGGGTCGGGGTCTGCTCCAGCACTTCGGTCACTTCTACCCCGGCACCGAGGTCGGGTTTGCCGTCCAGGCCGCTGCCCACCAGGGTAATCTCGCTTTCGCCGCCGGCCTTGATGAATGCCGGTTGCACCGCCAGCAGGCGCGCCTTGCCTTCCTTGGCAGCCGTGAAGTCCAGGCCACGCTCGTCGTGTTCGGCCTCGAACATGCGGCCTTTCATTTCGCCATCCAGCGCCGCGAACACCTGGCGCAGGTTGGTGTCGCCAACCTTGACGTTGCCGCGCCATTCATAGCCGTTGTACAGGATCGCCGTGCCGCTGCCGTTGAACGGTGTACCGTCGGCATAGGCGCCCTTGACCTCGACCTTGAAGGTGTCGCCCTCCCCGGCCGAAACGCTCATCACACCACGCACATCACCCTTGGCCAGCATGTGGCCGCTGAACGCCCACTGCCCCGGCAGCACGTCGGCCTTGGGTTTTGCCTGCTGCCATTCAGCCCAGGCCGGGTTGTCCAGCGGGTAGCGCTTGGCAAGTTCCGGCACCACCTGCTGCAGGGCAATGGGCAGCCAGTCGCGGTCCCGCGCCTGGGCCTGGTATTCGAGGGACGGCCACTGGCCGAGGTGGAAGTTGACCAGGTGCTCCCATTCCTTGGCCGGGCGGCGCTGCAAGGCGACGCGGGCACCGGAGTGGCAACGGCCACAGGTTTCGCTGAGCTGGGTGTCGAAATGCTCGACAGTGTTCAGCCGGCGCTCCATGGCGTAGCGCACGCCATCGGTTTCGCTGGGCGCCAGGCCCTGCTTGTCGGCCAGGTACTTGACCAGCGTGCGACGGTCGTCGTCGCTGATCTGCAAGCCGTGCATCACCTGCATGCGGGCGATGCTCATCAGCCAGCCTTCCGGGGTTTTACGCTGGTGGCTGATGCGGCTGTAGGTATCGTTGCCTTCGGGGATATGGCACCCCATGCACTTGTTCTGCAACAGGCTCGGGCCCTGCTCGGCCGCCATGGCCTGGGTGCTCAGCAGCGCGGCGGCGACCAGCGCCAGTTTGCCCGCATGCCGCCGGAGTCGAGTCGTCTTCAAGGTCAGACCTCCACGGTTGTTGTTCTTATCGTTTTTCGCACGCTTTGGTACAGCAGGTGTGCATGTGACAGTTGTGATACAGGAAGTGTGCCAGTTGCTGTAAAAGCGTTGCCTTTCAACCTTTTAGGCAGTTTCCGTGGCCTGGCCAGCAGCCAAGATGGCCACTTGCAGCGTGCCATTTCGCGACTAGGTGTTTCATCCTGAGACAAGGGCCTGCCACGCAGGCCTTCGCGGGCATGCCCGCTCCCACAGGAATGGCACAACGCCTGGGGTCAACGCTGTACCTGTGGGAGCGGGCAAGCCCGCGAAGAGGCCGGGACATCCACTGTTGCACCACCGTCTCACACCGTCTCAATGTGCAACAGCGCACGCCTGCAATCACAACCTTGCGCCCAGGCAAAACCCAACACCTTCAATGCCTTGCGGCCGTCTGCCCACTTTGGCACGCCCATTGCGCCAGTGCCCTTCAGACCCAATGACAAGAGGCACAGCCCCATGCTTTCCGATCTGCCCATCCTGCCCGCCACCCGCGCCTTTCTCGAACGCAAGCTGAAGATGCGCATCGGCGCCGACTGGCAGGACGCCGCCAGCGGTCGCACCCTGTCGTTCCGCAACCCGGCCACCGGCGAAGTGCTGGGTGAAGTGCCCGCCGCCGACGCCGAGGATGTCGACCGCGCCGTGCGCGCAGCACGCCAGGCCTTCGACGACTCGCCGTGGAGCCGCCTGCGCCCACGCGAACGGCAGAACCTGCTGTGGCGCCTGGCCGACCTGATGGAGCGCGACGCTCGCCAGCTGGCCGAGCTGGAATGCCTGAACAACGGCAAGAGCGCCGCCGTGGCCCAGGTGATGGACGTGCAGCTGGCCATCGACTTCCTGCGCTACATGGCGGGCTGGGCCACCAAGATCGAGGGTAGCACCGTCGAAGCCTCCATGCCGTTGATGCCCAACGACCAGTTCCACGGCTTTGTGCGCCGTGAGGCCATCGGCGTGGTCGGCGCCATCGTCGCCTGGAACTTCCCGCTGCTGTTGGCCTGCTGGAAGCTCGGCCCGGCCCTGGCCACCGGCTGCACCATCGTGCTCAAGCCCGCCGATGAAACCCCACTGAGCGTGCTGAAGCTGGCTGAACTGGTAGACGAAGCTGGCTACCCGGCAGGCGTGTTCAACGTGGTGACCGGCACCGGCCTGAACGCCGGCGCCGCGCTCAGCCGCCACCCCGGCGTCGACAAGCTGACCTTCACCGGTTCCACCGAAGTGGGCAAGCTGATCGGTAAGGCGGCCATGGACAACATGACCCGCGTCACCCTGGAGCTGGGCGGCAAGTCGCCGACCATCGTCATGCCCGACGCCAATCTGCAGGAAGCTGCTGCCGGCGCCGCCACGGCGATCTTCTTCAACCAGGGCCAGGTGTGCTGCGCAGGCTCGCGGCTGTACGTGCACCGCAAGCACTTCGACAACGTGGTGGCCGACATCGCCGGCATCGCCAACGGCATGAAGCTGGGTAACGGGCTGGACCCGGCCGTGCAGATGGGCCCGTTGATCTCGGCCAAGCAGCAGGACCGCGTCACCGGCTATATCGAGCTTGGCCGCGAACTGGGTGCGACCATTGCCTGTGGCGGCGAAGGCTTTGGGCCGGGTTACTTCGTCAAACCCACGGTGATCGTCGATGTCGACCAGCGTCACCGCCTGGTGCAGGAAGAAATCTTCGGGCCGGTGCTGGTGGCGATGCCGTTCGATGACATCGACGAAGTGATCGGTATGGCCAACGACAACCCCTATGGCCTAGGCGCGAGCATCTGGTCCAACGACCTGGCTGCGGTGCACCGCATGATCCCGCGGATCAAGTCGGGTTCGGTGTGGGTCAACTGCCACAGCGCGCTGGACCCGGCGCTGCCGTTTGGTGGCTACAAGATGTCTGGCGTGGGTCGTGAGATGGGCGCAGCGGCCATCGACCACTACACCGAGCTCAAGTCGGTGCTGATCAAGCTCTGATCCTCTGCCTGTACCGGCCCTATCGCCGGCAAGCCAGCTCCCACAGGTATCCACTGCCCTCAGGTCCTGTGCCGTACTTGTGGGAGCTGGCTTGCCGGCGATAGGGCCGGTACAGGGAATACAAAACAACAATAAAAACCATGGAGCAAAACCATGAGGCACACACTCGCCTGCACATTGGCCCTGCTGCTCGCCGCACCCGCCAGCCAAGCCTACGAGCTGTACAACCAGAACGGCACCACCCTCAACGCCGACCTCGAAGCCCTGTTCGGCACGTTCCACAGCGACGAAAGTTTCAACCAGGCCGGCAACCGCCAACCCGGCGGCACCGCCTGGCAGGAGGGTTACGTCAAATATGGCCTCAGCGGCAGTCAGGCCCTTGCCGACAGCGGCGCCCTCTACGGCGCCTTCAACCTGCTCAGTTCCGCCACCTGGGGCGATGGCGACGCCGCCGGCCTGACCCTGGGCGATGAGCGTCGCACCGCCATCGAAGACCTGTACCTGGGCTGGCGCTCGGCCAACCTGTTCCCGGCGCTGGGCGAAGACGGCGTGGACATTTCTGGCGGCCGCCAGGTGGTGACGCTGGGTGACGGCTTCCTGATCCAGGGCGACCCGGTCAACCTCGGCAAGGTCGACCTGGGCGCCAATTTCGACCGCGGCGGCGCTTACTACCTGGCTGCCCGCAAGGCCTTCGACCGCACCGCCGTGCTGCGCCTGGGCGGCAAACAGGGTTGGCGCGGCGACCTGATGTGGCTGAAGTCCGACAACCACTACCAGGCCGACACCTCCCTGGCGGTGGCCAACCTGGAACACGTCGCCGATACCGGTACTGTCGGCCTGAGCTGGATCCGCGGCCTGGACGTGGACCAGCGCTACGCGCAGATCATGGGGCTTGAGCACCGCGACGGCATGGACACCGCCAGCCTGCGCGGGCGCGGCAACCTGGGCGTGAAAGACCTTGAACTGGCTGCCGAGTACGTGACCCAGGACAAGACCGGCGGGCGCGAGAATGCCTGGTACCTGGAGGGCAACTGGACCTTCTCCGAGCTCCCCTGGTCACCCACCGCCACCTACCGCTACAGCCGCTTCTCCGAAGGTTTCGACCCACTGTTCTACGGCCTTAGCCGAGGCTACGGCACCTGGTTCCAAGGTGAAGTGGCAGCCAACTATGCCGGGCCGTTCAACAAGAACAGCCAGGTGCACCATGTGGCGCTGAAGGGCAAGCCGCGGGACAATCTCACCGTCGGCGCGCTGTACTTCGACTTCGACACGCTTGACACCGACCAGGGCAACCTCGGCGGGCGTGAGCTGGACCTGTATGTAGAATGGATGGTCAACGACCACTTGCTGATCAGCCCGTTGGTGGGGTTCTACAAGCCTGAGCGCAGTGCGGCCAATGGCGGCACGCAGCTGGGTGGACGGGATACCGGGGCCTATATGCAGTTGATCGTCGGAACGTTCTTCTGAATTAAAAGATTCGCGGCTGTCCCGCAGCCCCCCGCGACACAAGACGCCTCCGTGGTCCCTGTAGGAGCGGCCTTGCGTCGCGATGGGCCGCAAAGCGGCCCCGGCAATATCAAACCAACCCCTGCTCCGCCAACCACCGCCGCACCATTCTCTGCTGTTCACCCGCAAGCCCCGACAACACTGCCTCGACAGGCCGGCCACTACGTATTTCCCGCACCACTGGCGCCAACTCCACGCCCTGCAAATGCCACACCCCCAACGGCTGATCCGCCGTTACCACCACCTCGGCCGCATCCACCAGCCCATCACGCAGCACCGGCCGCCGCTCAACCTGTACTGCTTGCCAGTCAGCCGCCTGATGCAGTGGCTGCGCATCCGGCCAGCCTTGGCGCCTGGCCCAGAACGGCTGCCCCGCCCGCCCCTGCTCCTGCCCGTAGAAATCCCGCCCAATGCGGGCAAAGCGCAAGAACAGCTGCTCGACCCGCTGCTGGTGAAACTGGCGCGCCAACTCGGCCCGGTCAGGCCTGCGCAGCAACGTATTGATCACCACCGGTGCCTGTAACGCCGAAGATAGCGACTGGAAGATACCGTTGCCCGACAGCGGATCCACAGCCATCGCGGCATCACCCACCCGTATCCAGCCCTGCCCGACACATTCGCCCGCCAAAATCGCCGTACTGCTGCGCGCATGCACCTGGGCTGGCACCCGCGCCCGCTCATCGAACAGCTCGGCCACCAGCGCACTGCTGGCACGCCGCGCCGCGCAGTAATCCGCCAGGCCAGCCTTGCCCGGCAGCCCTCCGGCGTCCAAGGTGGCTTGCCAGTAGCAGCGGCCATCTTCCAGGCGCGCCATCCACGCCCAGCCATCCTCCAGGCTCTCCACCGCCGACGCAGGCGCCCTGGGGCTACCCTGCCAGACATTGAGCAGGCTGACCGTTTCCGGCCCGCGCAGGCGGTCCGTAGCAAGCGGTGCCTGACGACCGCGTGCCTCGACGAGGAAATCAGCGATCAGTACCTGACCATCATCCAGACAAACTTGATGACAGCCCTCGTGCACGACATTGCGCACCCGCCCCTCGACCACACTTACACCTGCACGCTGAAGGTCGTCGCGCAGCGCCCGGTCAAACCGTTGCCGATCCAGCAGAAATTCCTGGTTCATTTGCAGGTGCTGGCCGTTCCAGTGCACCTGCCGGGTTGCCGGCATGGCCGCCTGGTTCAAGGCCCCACCAAGGCCCGCATGCCGCAAGCCCTCCAGCACCCTTTGCGAAACGCCTTCAACTGCCGCGAAACGGCGCCACTGCGATACCACCGTCACCGTGTAGCCCAACCGCCGCAGGCCAATGGCCGTGGCGGCACCCGCAGGGCCGGCCCCCAGTACCACAATGCGCGGTTCAGGCATGGCTGGCACCTCGTCGCTCAGGGCCGGTGAACGCTGCATTGCTGCGCAACCAGTCGTGCACCTGCTGACGGTCCATACCCGGCTGCTCATGCCGCAGTGCCGCGATCCTGCCGCTCAAGGCCGCGCAGCCCAAACTCGCCCCCGCCCTGCCGCCAGCCCCGACATAACCGCCAAAGTCTGCTTGCCGGGTGCCGAGCCAGGACCACTGCCCAGGCGCGCAACGGGCATCACCGGTAACCCGAATTACCCCAGGGTAGCTGGCCGGGTACACAGGCCCGCCCTGCGCCGGGCTGGATGCACACAACAGCACACCCGCAGCCAAGGCTTCAGCGCAAGCCTGGTGCAGTACAGGCCGGTCCTGCTGCAAGCCCAGGCTGAGATTGATCAGCGTTGCCCCCGACTCCACCAGCCACAACAGCGCGGCAGCAACCTGTAACGCACTGGTGCTGGCCTGGGCGCCGAATACCTGGGCCACCAGCAACGGCACTGGTCCAGCCTCGCGTCGTAAGCCTGCAAGCACTGCACTGCCATGCCCTAGCTGGTCGGGCAGCATTTCGCCTTCACGCAACTGGCCGTCTTCCAGCCAGAAACGGCGGGCGCCAAGCAAACCGCTGGCCTGCTCCGCCGAGCAGCCGCTGTCGATGATGCCAACGCACACGTCAGTGCCCATGCTTTATCACCTGCTGCGGCAGCACCTGCAACTGGCCATTATGTAGCTGCAAATGCAGGTCGGCATCGGCCAGTGTCGAAGCACGGTGGCTGATCAGGATGCGCGTGCGACCGGCAAACAGCTGATCGATGGCCGCGATCACTTCGCGCTCGGTGGCTTCATCCACTGCCGAGGTGGCCTCATCCAGCACCAGAATCGCCGGGGCTTGCAGTACCGCACGGGCGATGGCGATGCGTTGCTTCTGCCCGCCGGACAACTGCTGGCCACGCTCGCCCAGCAGGCCGTCCAGGCCCAACGGCAGGCTGTCGACCAGGCTGTCCAGCCGCGCCAGGCGCACTACCCGCTCCAGTTCTGCGCGGCTGGCGTCTGGCACGCCGTAGGCGAGGTTTTGCGCAAGCGTGCCTCGGAACAGCACGATGTCCTGGCTGACAACGGCTATGCGACGGCGCAGCGCGGCCAGGTCGAGTTCGCGCAGGTCGGTGCCATCCAGCAGGATGCGCCCGGCGTCCGGGTCATAGAAACGTTGCAGCAGGTCAATAAGGGTCGACTTGCCCACCCCCGAGGCACCGCTGATGGCCACCTTCAGGCCACCCGGCACGCACACCTGCACGTTGTTCAGCACCGCGCCCTGCCGCCCTTCATGGGCGAAGCTCAGCGCCTCGAGGCGCAATTCGCCCGGCCCGTCGGGCATGGGCAGCGGGTTGGCTGCCGGGCGCACGGCCACGGCCTCGCGCTTCAGCTCCATCACCCGCCCGAGGCTCACCGCCATGCGCTGCACCGCCACATACAGGCCCAGCAGGCTCTGCACCGGGCCTACTGCCATGCCCATGTAGGTGGAAAAGGCGATCAGCGCACCCAACTGCCAGGTCCCCTGGATCACCCACCAACCGCCGACCAGAAACGCGCAAGCGCGGCACCAGGACGTGAGCGTGCCGGGGATGGCCTGGGTGAAGAATTCGGTCACCTGCACCTTCAGCAACTGGCGCATGTAACCCTGGCCGAGCTGATCCAGCCTACCTGCTTCGCGGCCTTGCTGGCCGGCCGCCTGAATGAACTTCATCGCCGGCAAGGTTTCGACCAGGAACGACGACACATCCGCCGAACGCTCGCGCAGGCTGCGCACTTCGCGCTCCACCTTGCGCCGCATCCAGCGCAGCCACAGCACCTCGATCGGCACCAGCAGTGCCAGCAACAGCGACAGCTGCCATGACAGCATCAGCATCAACGCCACCGCGCCCACCAGGCCAATGACCGCAGATACAGCCGAGAACAACGAATCCACGGCAAAGCGCTGGATCTCCGCCACATCGCCATCCAGCCGCGAAAGAATGTCGCCCATGCGCCGCCGCCCATAGAACGTCGGCGACAACTGCTGCAGGTGGCGGTACAGGTCATCACGCAGGGCAAACAGGATACGCCCCGACAGCCGCGTGTGCAGGTAGCGGTTGACCCCGGCCAGCACCGTACCCAACAGGCCCGCACCGATCATGATCGCCGCCATGTGCCAGAGGGTCTGGTAGTCCTTGGCCAACAGCCCCTCGTCAATCAGCGTCTTGACCAGCCAGGGCTGGGCCAGCGCCAGCAGCGAGGCGCCCAGCGACAAGCCGAGCAACAGGCCGATGGCACGCCGATGCGGGCGTACGAAACCATACAGCCAGGCCAACGCCTGGCGCATGAGCGCAGGGTCGCTGGAGTCCACCAGCCTTGCGAACAATGGGCCCATGGTTAGCCGCGCAACTGTTTGAGCTTGCGGTACAGCGTCGCCCGGCTGATCCCCAGGGCCTCGGCCGCGGCGGAAACGTTGCCCTGATGGCGCGCCAGGGCGCCGCGAATCAATTCCAGCTCGTTGTCCTTGAGGCTGCCGGAGGGCGCCGTGCCGCTGGCCAATTCGTCCAGCAGGCAGTCGGTGAGGTGGTCCAGGGTCAGCACCTGCTCGCCGTCCTCGCGCATGGCCAGCGCCGTGCGCACTACCATTTCCAGCTGGCGAATGTTGCCCGGCCAGTCGAAGCCTTCAAGTAATGCGGCCAGCGCCGGGTCCAGGGTTATACCGCGGGCACCGGCCTTGTCCAGCAGGCCCTGGATGATTTCACCCAGGTCATCACGCTCGCGCAGCGCCGGCAAGCGCAGTGATACGCCATTGACCCGGTAGTACAGGTCTTCGCGAAAATGCTGTTCCTGCACCAGGCGTTTGAGGTCGCGGTGGGTGGCGCAGATCAGCGCCACATCAATGTCCTGCTCGTCGCCGGCACCCAGCGGCGCCACCCGGCGTTCCTGCAATACCCGCAGCAGGCGCGCCTGCAAGGCCAGCGGCATGTCGCCGATTTCGTCAAGGAACAGCGTGCCACCATGGGCCTGCATCAGCCGCCCGACCATGCCGCCCCGGCGGGAGCCTGTGAAGGCGCCCTCGCGGTAGCCGAACAGCTCGGACTCGATCAAGCCTTCGGGGATGGCTGCACAGTTCACGGCCACAAACGGTTTGTCAGCGCGCGGGCTGGCCTGGTGCAGGGCCCGGGCGACCACTTCCTTGCCGGTACCGGTCTCGCCCAGCAGCAGCACCGGCAGGCCATTGCCCAGCCCCAGGCGCGCCATGCGCAGGTTGCGCGCCAACCGTGGGTCAGCACCGGCCAGGGCGTCGAGTGCCGGCGACGGCTTGCCCAGCGCCGGCTTGCTTGCCGGCGTGCTGCCATTGAGCCGGCCATGGCGCGGCAGCTGCAGGGCACGGAAGTAGAACTCGCCCTTGGCCGTCTGCACACTGCTCACCCCACCCTGCCACAGGCGTGCGATAAACGCAGGTGAGCGCTCGCCGAGCAGGTCAGTGCTGCGCCGGCCAACCAGCTCGTGGCGCGGCACCTGCAACAACTGGCAGGCACTGTCGTTGGCAGCCAGCACCTCGCCATCAAGGCTCAGCGCCAACAGGCCATGCCAGGCGCTGTTGAGGTATTGCGGACGGCTGTGGAAGGCGAGCACCAGCTGCTCTGGGTGGCACAGGCCGAACATGCGGCTCTCGATGTTGCCGGCGGCCAGCATCAGTGTCGACAGGCTGTCCTGCGGTTGCGCCATCACCCCTTCACGGGTGATATCGAGCACGCCGATCACCTCGCCACGTGGGTCACGCAGGGGTACAGAGGTGCAGGAAAACGGGCTGAGGCGGTCAAGGTAATGTTCGCCGCAGTTGATCAGCGTCGGCCGGCCTTCCACCACGGCGGTGCCGATGGCATTGGTACCGCGCAGCGACTCGCTCCAGCAACTGCCCGGGTGCAGGTCGCGCAGGCCCTCGCGGCTGAGCACGTGGGTCTGGCCCTCGATGGCCAGCACGTTGGCCTGGGCGTCGCCGAGGATGACGATACCGGCCTTGCCCTGGCGCGCGACCAGGTAGTCCAGTTCCGGGGTGACGGCGTCGACCAGCAGGCGATTGCGCTCCAGCAGCATGCGCAGGTCGTGGCCGTGTTCCAGGCCCAGGCCAACCTGTTCGCCCTGCAGGCAATCCAGGCCATGGCCCAGGCTGCGGCGCCAGGATGCGTCGATCTCGTCGCGCAGCATGCCCAGCGGCAGCTCGCCTTCGCTGGCCAGCTTCAGGCGGGCCTGGCGGGATTCGTGCAGCGGGTCGTGGGCGTTTGTTATTAGTTGTCGCGCCATTTTCTACTCCGGCTGTGCCCTGCAAGGTGGCGGGGTACGGGCTTGGGAATTTTCCGCAGTGTGCGGGAGAAATGGCTGGGCGTCATCTGGTTGATGGGTTGAGGGGGGTGTCATGGATCGCCGGGTGTTCGGCTGAGGTTTTGTGTGGGCGCATGAATCGAGCGCCGCCCGCGCGGCGCATCGCGACACAAGGCCGCTCCTACAGAGACCGCCTGATCTTAAGATCGGCGCCTTACCTCTTAAGGTGGGCTTGCCCTCAACCCCCTCACGGTCAACTGTTGCCCCTCTACCCCATCCAGCAGCGCCTCCACCACCGCCTTGGCCGAATCCAGCCCATGGTCGTTGCTCAACAGCAGATCACGACAGGTCCCCTTGGCCAGTTCCAACGCCTTGAGCACGGCAAACAGCGGCGGATGGCTGCATTCGCAAGTGGAGAAACTGGACGATGCCGTGGTGGCGCGGGCGGGGGGATCAGGTAAGCCTTTTGTCGAGGCGCCCTACGCACAGCCGCCATAAAACGAAACAGCCGGGCACAAAAAAGCGCCAACTGTTTCGCAGAGCGGGCGCTTGTGCGCCTTGATTGATCGCGGGTCTTCGCGGGTAAACCCGTTGCTCGCTCAGGCACATGATCGGCTGAAACAGACTGTGAATGCTGCGTTGAGCCAGGATGGCACTCAAGGCGGCGACGGTCATGACATATTCCTGAAAATGAAAGGGCCGGGCATCTGC